>DUPE01000225.1 GCA_012838475.1 Clostridiaceae bacterium | reverse complement strand
TAATGACTATCCAAGAAGAATCTTGAAAGGACAGACAGCAGCCGCAATTTCTCAGGCCGCTCGAGCGGCCTGAGAAATGCAAGACATCTACTTACAAAATGCGTTTCACTTAATGTTGCATTCCACGGTTTTTGTAAAGCTCTCATCCGGACTTTATTTAGTAACCCAGGAAGGTATAATTGACGGATATCATTCAACTTCCCCCTTCCTTGTCACTATCCCCCTCTATAATTCTGAAAACGGCTGGATCTACGATGTGGAAGCTCTACCCAAGGTGGAAGAAGTAGTCAGCGGAATTACACCGACAACCCCGCCCACCACAACAAAGCCGCAGCCGACGGATCCGCCCGCCACAACAGAAGTGGATTCGACAGGAGAAGATAAAGACGAGCTGATTCAGACCGGTCAGCTGAACTGGCCCGTACCTGTATTGGCAGGTCTGGGTCTCGCCCTGTTCGCCTACGGTTGGGCAACATTGTTTCTCAAGAAGAAAGAAGACCAATGAAGCGCAGGAGAGCTATTGTTTCCATAGTGCTGGGGATTGCCCTTATAGTGGCAGCCCTTATTCTGTTGGTGAGCAATATCAATGACGATCAGACTGCCGGTATCGCCTCGCAGGAAGTGCTGGCTCAGGTTCGCGCAGTAATTAGAGACGGGAGTGCACTAGCCTCAAACGGAGGTGATGACAGTGTGGACAAGAGACCGGATTTTCTTGCTGATGAAAGTGAAGACGCTACAGAGATGACCGTGCAGGTAATTGACGGCCATGACTATATCGGATATCTGAAAATTCCGAAACTGAATCTGGAACTTCCCATTATGTCCAGTTGGGATGGAGACAAATTGAATATTGCGCCCTGCCGGCATTTCGGCTCAACGAAGACAGATAATCTTGTCATTGCCGGCCATAACTACAAGAGTCATTTTGGTAGTTTAAGCAGTTTGAATATAGATGATGTGATCATCTTCACTGATATGGACGGCGTTAGCTGGAGATATGCAGTAGGCTCCATTGATATCTTGGCCGCGACAGCAGTAGAAGCAGTCAGAGATAGTGTCTGGGATTTGATCCTTTACACTTGTACCTATGGCGGGCGCGATCGTGTGACAATCTTCGCCGACGCGGCATAGCTTGATTGAAAGGCAAAATTAGCGGGTATCTTCGGCAAGCAGCGCAATTATTAATGAACAGGTATTCCTGTCTGACCCAAACCAGGCAGTGGAATATACCGGGCGCGGTTGTACAGACAAAAGTCTGCCAGCCGCGCTTCACTGTCCATTCTTCGTCTGACACTCAGCCGTTGCCCCGGCAGGGGGCTAAGAAAGCCAAGTGATAATTCCAAATGTGCGCAATAATCTCGACACTACCTGAGAATCCGCTGATTTAAGCTTTCTGAAAGAGATTGTAGTGTAGCCTTTTTAAAAAGTTTGGTCATGTCCTCAAGTTTCGACGGAAAAGAACCGTGCCGAATGCCGATCTCCTCGCTTTGCGAGATCTCCTGCAGACGCAATATCATAACTCTACCGGCAAGCGATTCCTGCACATGCTTCATCAAAGCAAACACTTGCGAGCCCGTGAGCCAGTAAAGGCTGTCTTCTCGCCTCCGATCCACTTCCATTTTTATGTAAGGAAAGAGTTCAGGCGCATATTGGATTTCATCAATCAGAACCGGAGCCTGATGCAGCTCCAAAAACCGCCGCGGCTGCTCACGGGCGAGCTGCCTCTCCAAAGGATCATCCAGAGTGACATATTCACGCTCTTTTCCCGCTGCGGTGCTCTCTTCAACATGAGAGCAAAGTCATAATTGGGTGCCAGGCACGCAATTCGGAACTGAGTCAAAGCTATATCATGTAAATTCCTCTTCATGTTATTTATAAAATGCTTTTTATGGGATATTATTTTATGGAGGAGTGTTGTCTTCTAATGATGCGGCAGAACGATTAAGGTTTAATGAAACAGCGGACTCTAAAACTGCTCAACAGGCTAAATACGTCCATAGAGGTAATGAGGAGGAAGATAAATGAATTTCTTCAAAATGATTAAGAGAACAAAAATAGTGTCAGGCATTCTGCTGGTCACGGCCATTATTCTCATGAGTTTCACGCTCAGTGTTTTTGTAAATGCTGAAGGGGTCGGTCTTACTACTTTAGAAGAGAATTTTGATGACGTTTCTACGCTTACATCTAGAGGTTGGGTTCGAAAAAATAACAGTGATAATACAGAAGGATCAACTAATTGGTTTCAAGGAAATGATGGGACTTTTGGAAGTCACGCAGGTGAGCCGATTGCCTATATCGCGGCAAATTATAATAATACCCTTGGTAATGGAACTATCAGCAACTGGCTGATTACTCCGGAGCTGCTCCTGATAAATGGCTCTGTTTTTTCCTTTTGGACAAGATGTTTTTCGGGGGAATTCCCGGATAGATTGGAAGTGCGTTTAAGTACTGATGGAGCAGAAGTTGGAGATACCTCAGATTCAGTCGGAGATTTTGGCACACTGCTCTTATCTGTAAACCCGAATTTAGATAGTTCTAGTTATCCGGAAGTTTGGACGGAGTACGAGGTTAATATTTCGGGTTTGTCTGCTCCTGTCAGAGGCAGAATCGCTTTACGCTATTTTGTTACGAATGGCGGAATTGAGGGAAATAATAGCAATTACATTGGTATAGATGCAGTTTCTTTTGCTGCGGCTATCGCTGATCTCGATTTGTCATTGAGTGTTAGTGATGCTGCTCCCGCTATGGGAGACAGAGTGACCTTTACTGTTGCTGTAACAAATGATGGCCCTTCTGATGCTGAAAATATTAGTGTTAGTATCCCGCTGCTCGCAGCTTACGAATTTATCAGTGCTGCTACTTTAACGGGTACTTATGACAGCGACTCAAACATCTGGACTGTGGGAGACCTTGCCAATGGTGATGCTGCTACTTTAACTATTGAGGTAGACATTGACACCATTGAAGATCTGGAGATTACGGCTACTGCTTCATCAGACCTGATGGCTCCGGATGCATTCAATAATACGAGCTCAGTCTTTGTGACTCCCCAATTGGTGGCAAGTATTAGCGGCCCTGTGTCGCTGACGCTGACTGAGGCTTATGCTGCGATGTCGACGAATATTTTTACCATAGCGGGAAAACCCACATCGACAGTAGTGCAGGACGATGATTACGACGGTAAAATTCTTTGGAACGATGAAACAAAGCAGCTGGATATTGCTGAGGGTCTAGCACCCGGTAAGTATCCTGTAGTTCTAACAGCTTCCAACGGCGTAGAGCCTGACGCGACACTCAGCTTCGTTTTGACTGTTAACGCAGCCCCGACAATCAACGGCGATGAAGCTTTGACTCTGACTGGTGGCAATGACGCGACAGCGACATCTGCGTACGCGGTATCGGGCTATCCTGCACCGTCGGTGAGACAGGATAAGGATTACGACGGTAAAATTCTTTGGAACGATGAAACAAAGCAGCTGGATATTG
>DUPE01000064.1 GCA_012838475.1 Clostridiaceae bacterium | reverse complement strand
TGCTGCCCGAGCAGGAAGAAGAAATGCGCTCCCACAATATTCCCGAATGGTACATTGACAGCTGTCAGAAGATTCAATATATGTTTCCGAAGGCGCATGCTGTTGCTTATACGATTTCCAGTCTGCGTATCGCCTGGTTTAAGGTTTATCATCCGGAGGCATATTACTGCGCGTATTTTACCGTACGAGCCAGTGAGTTTGATAGCACACTCATGTGTCAGCCGCCACACGAGGTGAGAAGAATCCGGCGGGAGCTGGGTGGCAAAGGCCGACTGGACGTCAGAGAACAAAGGATCTATTATATTCTGGAGCTGGTCGAAGAAATGCAGCAGCGGAAGATAGAATTTTTGCCGATTTCGATTGAGAAATCAGCGGCGAATGAGTTTTATTCTCCCTGCACGGGCCAAATTGTACCGCCGCTGTCAGCAATCCCGGGAGTCTCAGCCGCTCAGGCCGAGCAAATAGTGCAGGCGAGGGAGGAGAGTCCTTTCGTTACTCAGGATGATCTGGCCCACCGGGCCAATGTCGGCCCTGCCGTGCTGCAGGCTCTGCAAGAAGCCGGAAGTATGCCGGACTTGCCTGTCAGCGATCAAATCGAAATATTCTCCTTATTGGAGGCGTGATCTATGTATGCGCAAGTCTGGATAGAAGAAGCAACCCGAGGCTTTGACCGTGATTGGAGCTATAAGATACCGGAAGAGCTGATCGGGAAAATAAAGCCCGGTTGTCTGGTTGAGGTGCCGTTTGCCAGACGAAAGCAACCGGTCAGAGCTTATGTATACAATGTTTTTGCAGAAAGACCTGCCTCAGCGGAAGAGCTCGACTTGCGCAGTATAGCCAATCTTGTTCTTCCTGAGCCGGTTGTCACGTCTGAAATGCTGGAACTGGCCAGAGAAATGCGCAGAAGGTATTTTTGTTCGCGTGGGCGAGCTGTCCGTACGATGGTTCCTGCCACGGTCAGCACCGTCGGCGATAGAAAAGAACTAGCAGCGAGATTGTCTGATCCGGCTTGTGTCGTTGACATGTTAGCCGAGGATGAATTTACCAGCCTGGGGCATATTCGCGTCTGTGAATTCCTGCTGGTGCACGAATCTGCGCTACTGTCTGAAATAAGACAAGCATGCCAGGTCAGCAGTAATGTACTGACCTATATGAAGAATAAGGGCATTTTAGAATATTTCCCCCAAAAAGTCAGGCGTGTGCTGGAGCCCGCGCCCGCGATCGAGCTGCCCCCTCAATCTATTACTCTGACCAGCGAACAGACCGAGGCTGTTGAGAGTATAAACTCAGCTTTAAAGCTGACCGAACAGGGATGTCTGAAGGAATTTCTCCTGCAGGGGGTTACCGGCTCCGGAAAGACTGAAATCTATCTGCAGGCTGCGGCTAAGATCTTGTCCCAGGGCAAAAGCGTCTTGATCTTAGTTCCGGAAATTGCTTTGACTCCCCTGATGATGGCAAGGGTGTCCGAACGGTTCCAGGACGAGGTCGCTATTTTACACAGCAGACTTACTCCCGTTGAACGTTATGAGACTTGGAAACTTATCCTGCAAGGCGAGAGGCACATTGTCGTCGGTGCCCGTTCGGCAGTTTTCGCTCCTCTCAGCGATTTGGGGTTAATCGTCGTAGATGAAGAGCAAGACCACAGCTATAAATCAGAGACAACCCCTCGCTATCACGCAGTGGAGCTGGCCAGAATCAGAGCAATACTTAATGGCGCAGTATTGGTACTCGGATCCGCTACACCTTCGGTCGAGACAAGTTATCGAGCTCTGCAGGGACGCAGTACCAAGTTGGAGCTGCCAACCAGAGTAGGCGGGGCAGGCATGGCTAAGGTGAGCATTGTCGACCTGCGCCGGGAGAGGGCTGCAGGACATAAAAGTCTCTTTAGCAGGCCGCTGGTGAAGGCGCTAAAAGACACGTTCTCCAGAGATGAACAGGCTATGCTGCTTATCAACAGGCGGGGATTTTCTACCACTATTATTTGCAATGACTGTGGTGAGATTCTGACTTGTCCCAGTTGTGACATAGCTTTGACGGTACATAAGAACCCCTGGCAGAAGGAAACGGTCGGCAATCATCTCATCTGTCACTATTGCGGCAAGGTATCATCACTACCCCCGGATTGTCCTTCCTGTGGCGGCAGTGAGTTAGATAGCGTGGGGGCAGGAACGCAGCAGGCAGAAGCTTTATTCGCCGAGTTGTTCAGCCCGGCAAAAGCGGTTAGAATGGACCTTGACACCACCAGCGGCCGCTATTCACATCAAGAAATTCTGGATGCTTTCTCACGCCGTGAATATGATTGCCTGATTGGAACTCAGATGATTGCGAAAGGCCACGATTTCCATAATGTGACCTTAGTGGGTGTCCTTTCTGCAGATCAGATACTGGCACAAAGCGATTATCGTGCCAGAGAGAGTGCTTTTCAGCTGTTGACTCAGTCTGCAGGGCGGTCGGGACGAGGCGAGCTGCCCGGGCAGGTGATCATTCAGACATCCCAGCCGGACAACACTGTAATCCGGACAGCTGCGGAACAGGATTTCTCCGCCTTCATAGAGAGTGAATTACAATTTCGGCAGAGGGCCGGCTATCCGCCTTTTGGCCATATCGGCCTTATTTTGATCTCCGGGTTAAAGGAGAATCTGGTCAGAGAACACGCGGAGAAGCTGAGAAAGCATTTGTGTGCTCAAATGGAGCGATATCCTGCCAGCTTTGCGCAAACGGAGCTGCTGCCATGCCAAAGAGCACCTTTAGCCAGGTTGCGAGGCAGATATCGCTATCGTTTAATTGCCAAATCCCCCTCAAAAGAAGAGTTAACGTCACTGTTGAGAGCCGCAGACAGCTTCAAGCGACGAACGGATCTAACAGTAGTCTTGGACATAAACCCTTATTCCATGCTATAGAGAAACAGCACGACTTTTATTCTGGTGGCTGCCCTCACCTATGCTATGGCCGGAGCATGATATAATGTCAGTTTAGGAGGAAGATTTTTATGGCACTACGCAAAGTATTGTTAGAAGGCGATCCCACCTTGCGCAAGAAGTCACGCCCTGTTACGGAGTATAACGAACGACTTTGCCAATTAGTCGAGGATATGAAGGAGACAATGCGAGCCTATAATGGAGCAGGTCTTGCTGCACCTCAGGTTGGTGTCTTACGCCGAGTCTTTATTATGAATCTGGGCGGGGAAGACGAAGAGGACACCGTAGCCGTCAATCCACGTATCATCGAGCAGGAAGGTCTGGTAGTTGGTGAGGAGGGCTGCCTTTCTTTGCCCGGGTTGGTAGGGGATGTTGAACGACCTGAACGTATTATTCTTGAGGCCGAAGACTTGGAAGGAAATACTTGGCAGCGTGAGCTTACCGGCTTAGGCGCTGTTTGTGTCTGCCATGAAACTGATCACCTCGACGGTATTTTATATCGTGACAAGGCATTAGAGCCGCTTGTAAGTGTTGATATAGTTAATGAGGATCCGGAAGAAAAGGCTAACGAGGATTCGGAAGGAAAAAACTAAAGAAAATCTAGAAGAGATATTCAACTAGAGTCGGAAAGAAAAGGCTAACGAGGATCCGGAAGGAAAAGACTAAAGAAAATCTAGAAGTGATATTTAACGAGAGTCGGGAAGAAAAGCTAAAGAGGATCTAGTAACGATATTTAACGAGAGTCCGGAAGGAAAAACTAACGAGGATCTAGAAAAGAAAACTAACGAGGACCCGGAAGCAGATGACTGATAATGATTTCAAATTGGTATTTATGGGCACACCCGAATTTGCGGTAGAGTTTTTGCAGCGCCTTGAGAACGGCGGTATTTTGCCTGATCTGATAATTACGCAGCCGGACAAACCGCAGGGCAGAAAGATGGAACTGTGTTCGCCTCCGGCAAAAGTTTGGGGTGAGGAGAAGAATGTACCTGTTTGGCAGCCAGTGAAAGCTCGCGATGAAGGCTTTCTTGATCAGCTTAGAGAGTTCAAGCCTGATCTGCTTCTGACCGCCTCCTACGGTCAGATACTGCCTCAGACTCTTTTAGATATTCCACGTTTTGGCTGCCTGAATGTGCATCCGTCATTGTTGCCCCTTTATCGTGGAGCTGCTCCGGTGCAAGCCTCAATCATTGCCGGTGATACGATTACAGGAGTTACTGTAATGATTATGGAGGCGGGACTGGACAGCGGCCCAATATTGTCTCAGAGAGAATACCCCATTGCAGAGAACATTACAGCCGGAGAATTGCTGCTTGATTTGGCCGGTGTGGGTGCAGAGATTGTCTTGGAGATTTTGCCCCGGTATCTGGATGGAGAAATTGAAGCTCGTAAGCAGGAGGATCAGCTGGCTACTTATACCGGCCGCTTAGATCGCGAAACAGGCAAAGTCGACTGGACTAAGTCTGCTCGCGAAATCCATAATCTCATCCGCGGTACACAACCCTGGCCCGGAGCTTTTACTTACCATGAGGGCAAAAGATTAAAAATCTTATCATCTGCCGTCGCGGATGATTCCGACAAGAGCTTCGCGCCGCCGGGAACACTGGTCAACTGCAGCAAAATTATCAGCGTTGCGTGCGGTAGCGGACTTATTGATCTGGAGATAATCCAACCGGCTGGAAGCAGAGTCATGCCTTGCTGCGATTGTGCTCATAATTATTCTACAGGTACTGTCTTAGGTGAATAGTATCTCCCATGCGTGAAGAAAAGCGACAATTAAAGGGTGACTTTTACAGTCTTT
>DUPE01000226.1 GCA_012838475.1 Clostridiaceae bacterium | reverse complement strand
ATTACTTCTACTTCACTGACAGCAGTAGTTGTGATCGCTGCCAAATCGTTGGAGTCATTAAAGGGGTAGATCTCGACACGATAACCTAATTCTTTCAGATAGGTCTGTATTGTGTTGACCTGGTACAGGGAGTTTGCCTCAGCCGTGCAGTATAGAAGTCCGACTGATTCTTTGTCCGGGAATATTTCCTTGATAATGGCTGCTTGTTCATCTAGCGGAGCCAAGTCAGATGTGCCGGAGACATTGCCGCCGACCAGTCCCTGAAAGTCCTCAATGCCAAGTGCTACTCCGTATTCAGTGATTGATGTCCCCAAAACAGGGATATCAGCGGTAGCCGTTGCCGCCGCCTGAAGAGCCGGCGTAGCATTCGCCATTATCAAGTCTACCTTGGAGGCGACAAATCCATTAGCGATTGATGCGGCCGTGTTGGGATCGCCTTGAGCGTTTTGATAGTCAAACTGTACCTGATTCCCCAGTTCTTCTGTGAGGGCATCTTTAAAACCTTCAGTTGCTGCGTCAAGCGCTTCATGTTGTATCAGCTGTGATATGCCGACCAGATAATAATCTTGGCTCCCTTCTGTAGCCGACAGGGTCGTCGACGGGGGCGATTCTGTACCGGTATCATCTGTGTCAGACTTAGTTGTCTGAACCGGTTCGTCACTGGTGCCACATGCGGTAATACTGACGATAAATACTAAAGCCAGCAAAACAGCAAAGATACTTAACACTCTTTTCATGATCTGTTCCTCCTTCTTTGAATTTTGAAATTACTCTAGATCTTACCTGTTAAATTATAAATTGCAAAGTAAAACTTGAAAAAATCAATAATATGCACACCGGTAAGAGGCATTCCCCTCAATGTGTAGGCATTTAAACAAGAGAAAATCGTAAACAACTTGTCTTATGCTCTTCATATGTGATAGCTGCCTGCAAAAATGATGAAACCAACACCGGCCTCCCCATTTTTTGAAAACTTGTGCTTTATATAGTAAAACTTATGTCGCCTGGTCACTCTCAGTGACACAACAAGTTAATCACATGGTATCGGTCTCAAAAGGTCCGTGAGTGGTTTGCGGGCGGTGTGTCTCGGTCCAGGTGCTGATGTCGAACTCGCATAACCTATTGCCACAGCCAAAATTGGATACTCCTCCGGTGGAAGACTTAGATTTTTAGTCAGCTCAGCTACATTAAAAGCGCAAATCAGGCAAGTCTTTAAACCAAGCTCTTCCGCAGCCAGGACTATATGCGCACCAATAATACCAATGTCCAGAGCAGCAGCATTAAAGCAGTCTTCTCTTCTTTGCCAGGCTTCCTCCTCTACCTGCGTCAGAACTATATGCATCGGCGCATTAAAATTAGACATAATCTCTTTGCCCCTTTCACCTTCCAGCAAATATATCCTGAAGGCCTGGCGGTTTGATGCTGTGGGGGCAATGCGGGCAGCTTCCAGTAATTGCGAAATCTTTGCTTCTTCTACGCTCTTATCAGGGTCAAAACGTCGCTCTGAATAACGAGATTTCATCAAATCTATAATCTGTGTCATTTAAAAACCTCTTTCCTGTTCATTATCATGCAATAATAATTCTACAATACTTATATGGGTTATTCCCTGATCGCTTAATAAAAGCTGACGGGGAGCCCAATAACAAACCGCTTCTATTGAAGCGGCTTGTCATTGGGTAGTGCTTAATTCAAAAAAATGGTTCCGCAGCTGATATGCTGCAGACAGTATGTCGACTGATCTATTGGTCAATAACCAAAAATCAGCGCCAACTCCTCGTCGAGTGCCTCTTTGGCTGCACAGATCTCAAGGTCTGTATGAACCGGGAAGTCCTGAGTAAAGTAGACCAGGAGTCCTCGCATGGCGGTCAGGCGGTTTCCTGCCTGATCCCAGCAGATTGAGACGGATGAATCAATCACCTCGTCAGTGACGTCTTCGCCGCGCGTTGCGGGCAGGCAGTGCATAAATTTGGCACCCATATTGCCCATCTGCATCAGCTCGCGGTTAATCTGGTATTTCTGGAAAATCCCTATACGTTCTTCTTCCGGCAATTCATCTTCATATAATCCATACCAGACATCGGTGTAGAAGAAGTCTGCACCGCGCACAGAATTACGGTCATCAGTAACTTCCCAGCTGCCGCCATATTTCTGGACATTAGCTTCCATTGCCTCTAAAACATGTTCTTTTAGATGATGAGTTTTAGGTCCGTAATGGACAAAGTGCATGCCCAGACGGGTGCAGATATAAGCTAAAGATACAGCGACCTGCGTTCCATCTCCGGTGAAGACTACTTTGCAGTCCTGCAGAGTCTTACCGTTAGGTAGGTTCTCAATAATAGTAATGATGTCGGCAATCGCCTGGGTTGGATGTGTCTGGTCTGACATGGCATTGATTACCGGTATGCTTGATGCCGCAGCTAAATCAACAACGGACTGATGCTCGATGACCCGTGCCATCATAATATCAATCAGCTGAGACAACACTCTGCCGGTATCTTCGACCGTCTCATGGTCGCCCAGCTGAATCATTCCTGGACCCAGGTACTGTGCGTGTCCCCCTAGATCTTGCATAGCCGTTTCGAAGGCGACACGGGTGCGGGTCGATGACTGTTGGAAAATCATTCCTAAAGTCAAATCCTTCATCAGCTGTGGATAATAACCGGATTTTATAGCCTTCTTTAAGGCTAGTGAGAGATTAATCATATCCATTAATTCTTCTTTGCTGAAATCTTGAACAGTAATAAAATCTTTTTTCATTTCAAAATTCCTTTCTTTTCTTCATAATATTCTTGAGCATGCTATAAAAAGAGGTTTTCACCTTTTTATCCTCTGTTAGTGTTCCTCACTGCTTTACGGTTTCTTTACTTATCTTCCGGTACTCTCTGTCAGGGTTTTTGCCAAGTATCCGTAAAACAGCTAGTATGATGCCCCCTCCCAGCAAAAGACAGATCCAGAAAGGCAGACCCCACAAAGTCGCCGGTATCAAGCCGAAGAGAATTGAAACAAAAGCTACCAGCATAGCATATGGCAGCTGAGTGCGGACGTGATCCATTATTTCACAGCCGGAACTGAATGCAGAGAGAATAGTGCAGTCAGTCAAGGGAGAGGCATGATCGCCGAAGACTCCGCCCGAGATAACCGCTGCTATGCAAATGGGCAGATAATTAGCCGATACTACATCCAACTGCGCCTGCATAATTTCGACGGCAATCGGTACAGCCATCGGCATGGCGATAAACATGGCACCAAAACTGCCCGCCGCATACGAAGTAAGCATACAAGCAATAAACAGAAGGCTGGGCACTAACCACCACGCCACATTTAGTGTAACCAGTTGTACAATATAACTGATTGTGCCCAATTTGCCTATCACGTCAGCGAGCGACCAGGCCAGCACGAGCACAATGACCGTGACCAGCATCGACGAGGCTCCGTCAATCCAGGTCTCAACGCCGTCTGAAAGTTTGAATAGCTTGAATGCCCTGCCCAATATTAGCGCGACAACGCTGGCGAAAGCCGCGGCCACCAAAACGAGAAATATCGTATCAGCGTTTTCTAAGGCGATTACAATAGAGCTCCAGCTTAAAGGCTCTTCAACAGACAGTAGTCCTCCGGTGACAGCGTTGCTGCGGCCATCAAAATAGAATCCCAACAATGCGGCGATAACAAAAATTAAAATAGGAACAACAACTACTGATATGCGACGGGCCGGGTTGGATAATTCCTTCTTAGATTCCCCTACTGCCCCGGCTTCTGCTGAAACTGTTTCCTCACGGATAAAATCTACTTCATTATTCACGACTTGTCCGCTGCGGGCACGCATCTCAGCCCTAAGCATCGGGCCAAAATCACGCTGCAACGAAGAGTTCATGAAGACAAAAAAGATAGCAAAAAAACAATAGAAGCAAAAAGGAATACTGCGCAAAAACAGGCTATAGCCTGATCCTTCAATACCCGCTTCTGTCAGTCCCTGATTGATTACTGATACTTCTACAGCAACCCAGCTTGAGATCAACGCGATGCTGACCACGGGCGCCGCAGTGGAGTCCACGATAAAAGCCAGCTTCTCGCGCGATATCTTCAGTCTGTCCGTAATAGGCTGCATCACAGGACCGACGACCAGAGCATTGGCGTAATCATCGAAGAAGATCATCACGCCCAGCAATTGATTGACATAATTGGCCTTGCGTACTGTATTGATGCGTGGACTCACCCTGTGCGCCAAAGCATCAAACCCATGTGAAGCCCGGATTACACCAACCAATCCACCAACAACCAGACAGAGAATGAGCACTGCGGCATAGTCCCAATTGGAACTGGTATCCACAATTGTTCTGACACTGTCATTAAAGGTTTGGCTAAAAAAACTTACAGGACCTCCCGTTTGATCCCCCAGGGCAATTAGCATTGCGACACCGCTGACGAAGCCCAAAAGCAGCGAGATAACAACGTCCGCTGTCAGGAAAGCCAGTCCTACCGCAAGAAGAGGAGGGAGCAGGGAGAGGAATCCGAGTTCTCTGCCTAAAAGATCAGGATCCGCGGGGCCGGAATACCTGTCTCCTGCCAAAGTAAGGTACAGGATTAGCCCCGCGGTAATCACACAGAGCAGGACAGCTATTACTTTACGAGCTTTCGTCTTCATAGCGAATCCCTTTCTGAGTTTTGCTTATCCGACTGATTTTTTCTTGCCTGCCTTATACAGGAGCCAGCCGGTAAATACGGTTATTATCGTACCGATGAGCTGCATCCAGAACGGATAGGATGAGAAATCCCAGTCGATCAGGAAGTAAATAGCCAGCGCTACAAAGAAGAAACAGAGGATCACAGCGACCCACATGCCAAATTTCCCTCCGGGAACTGAGTATGCGCGCGGAGTGTCATCAGTGTACTTGAGCTTTAGCGCTGCAGGGAACATAAACAGGTAGTTCGCCAAGAAAACGATTGAAGCAAACGAGAAGATAGTCCAGAAAATATCGTTCGCATCGCCGGACAGCGCGTAATTTAAAATGATGAGGATGGTAGAGACAATTCCCATAATGTAGTAGAGATTATCGGCTGTGCCAAATTTCTTGTGGCGATGGCCGAGTAGTTTAGATCTCTTGTCCAGATCAGCAGCCATGAAGGACTCGTTGGCTCCCAATGCCCAAGTGATCATATTTGCCACCAATGTAATAATGGAGGCCAGAATAAGTATTGTGAAGATCACAGTCTGTCCCGAACCAAAGACCGAGCATAGTTCGTGCAAGGCATAGACAAAGCCATCAAGCGTATCGATCTCACCGGCAGGCAGTGCCACCAAAACACCGAAAGTACCGAAGGCGTAGAAGAAAGTAATGGCAGCGCCTGCGATAATTGTCATGAGTGGAATGGTTCGCTTGGGGTTTTTGATCTTACTGCCGATAGCGCTAATCAGCTCAAAACCCATCAGATTATACACAATGACCGCACCGTAGATCAGGGTGTTGTCCCAGCTAGGTATCCAGTTCTTTAGAGTCGAGAAGTCGTGGTTAGCTCCAAATCTTATTGCGTAAACAACACCAAGGATTCCAAAGATGAGTAAAATGGCCATCTTTAGAACTGCCATAATATTAGACACCAATACCGATTCTTCGATACCGCGAACTCCGATAAAGACAACTACCCAGCACATGATCACTGCAATAACGGCCTGCACAACCATGCTCATCTCGGGGAAAACTCCCAGATTAAGCCAGCCGGAAAAGGCGGTAAAAACCGCAGGCATCCAGAAGGCCACATTGATCCAGTACATCCAGCCGACAAGAACGCTGGGGAACTCTCCAAACGCGCGGTTCACCCAACTGACAATGCCGCCGTCGTCCGGATAGGTCGCGCCAAGCTCTGCTGATAATAACCCGTAGGGAATAAAGAATACGATGGCCATAAAAATCCACAGAGTAATCGATGACACACCTATAATTGACGGCGCGACGAACGAATCGAGAACCAGAATGCTGGCAACAGTAAACAGAACTGTTTGTGTTAGATTAATTTTTTTGTTATTTGTATTTTCCATAACGCTCCTCTTCTTACATCAGCCTTTTGGCTGTTGTTGCGATATGCAGTGAATATTGCCGCCGCCGTAAGCAACTTCTTCGGAACGGACCCCCACTACTTCATAATCGGGGAAAATTGCTTTGATCTGCTCCATAGCAAGTTCGTCGTACTCATCACCAAATTGAGGGAAGATAATCCCGCCATTGGCCAGGCCATAGTTCAAATAAGATGCGATAGCCATCTCACCTTCTTCACGCGGAATTGTTCCTTCGACATAGTCAATTCCGTCCGCTCCCTTGATGCGGACCATATCTTTGGGGGCGGTTAACTTGTGTACTTTCAGTTTACGACCTTTAGCATCAGTTGCTTCAGTCAGCACCTTATATGCCTTCTGAGCCGCGTCATAATAAGGATGATCCATATCATCGGTATAAAGGCAGACTACTTCCCCGGGACGTGCAAAACAGGCAACGTCATCAACGTGACCATTAGTTTCATCGGGATCGATACCGTCAGGCAGCCAGATAATTTTTTCCAGATTCAGATAATCCTTAAGATACTGTTCAATCTCCTCCTTGCTGAGATGAGGGTTGCGTCCCTCAGACAAGAGGCACATCTCAGTCGTGATTAAGGTGCCTTCACCATCTACATGGAAAGAACCGCCTTCCATTACAAAGCCCGCCACTTTATAACTGTCGATATCCTCAATCTCACATACTTTGCGCGCAACTAATTCGTCTTGATCCCAGGGGAAATAGAGACCGTCTACCAGGCCGCCCCAGGCATTGAAATCCCAATCAACTCCGCGCACATCACCTTTGTCGTTCACTACGAAAGACGGGCCACAGTCTCGGATCCAGGAGTCATCATTTGATATTTCAACTACACGGACTTCCGGTGGCAGCATGTTGCGGGCATTAGCGTATTGAGCGCGATTAACACCCATGGTTACAGGCACGAAACGGCTATACGCTTCAGCAATCTCGACGAAAACTTTCTGGGCGGGTTTTCCGCCATTTCGCCAGTTATCCGGACGCTCCGGCCAGAGCATCCACATCTTTTCTTGTGGTTCATACTCCCCGGGCATTCTAAAGCCGTCAGCCTTGGGAGTGCTATCAATTCTCTTTGCCATTCTTATCCTCCTTAATAAGTTGTCAAAACTGCATAAGATTTCTGATGATTTGCTGTATTCAAGCTAGACCATATTATTCTCCTCCTGTAGATGTTCGGACATAGACAGATGGTCATAACTATATTTTTGTTTAGTAATATGCTTGTAGAGCAAAATTTCTAATACAGCGACCATTCCACAACGCGAAGTTACATCGTTGCCATGAAAATCAATTTCATCAGCAAAGACATAAAAATTCAGGTCACTAAGGTTTTGAATAATATTGTTGTCCGAACGGGTGATAGAAACTATTGTCGGGGTAGAGACGCTGAGTATCTGTTCCAAATATGAAACAATGGTAGAGTTGTTGCCGGAGTATGAAAATACGAGCAGCATATCTTCTCGCTTGATACGCCGCATAACTGAGTATAGTTCGTAGTCATACGCTAAAAGTTCTGCATCGTAACCAATCGCCTTCAACAAATGGCAGGCATACGATCCGACTTCGCCGCTAAGACCTCGGCTTAGAATAAAAATATGGGGATAGCGGCTCATAATCTGATCGTAGTGCTCCAGCTTGCTGCTATTTATAGTCAGAACCTTGATAGCTTCGATAATATTTTTCAGATAATTATTGTAATAAGAGTTTTCATGAAGTATGTCAGGTATTAATGGTTTGCGAGAAGACGCTTCGCTAATGCGAACGGATTCCAAAAAGTCTGACCAGCCTTCAAATCCGATTTTGCGCACATACCTGAGAACTGTGGAAGTTGAGACAAAATTTGCTTGGGCAAAATCGCGAATGGTCATGTTCTTAACCAGATGCATGTTTCGCAAAGTATAATTAAACAGTTCAGCTTCTGCTTTGCTGAGCTGAGACAATCCGTCTTTGTTACGATTGAAGAAATCTATCTGCACTTCATCACCTGCTTTTTAAGTACTTTGTATGAAGTATGAATATTGAAGGTAAGGGCTTTCAGCGTTTAGGCTCGAGCTTATCCGATTCCCGAGTCCGGGTCATTGTTTTGCTCTATGACATAGATGTCAAATAATCAGGCAACAACAAATACGTTCTGTGCGATTATATTCTCAAGACCATCGTGTATAGATTATCATTTCAAATTATTGAATTCAATGCAGAAACCGTTGATACAAAGACGGGTAACAGGATTCGACAGCCGTTACACTTTTAGTAACTTTGTTACTCATCGAGCCTAAATTTGATCCAAATATCAGGGTCAAAAAAACCTCTTGACCTTTGGAAATATATGAGATACAATTCCGCTGTTTAGTAAAACTAAACTTCGTGTTTACTCGCTCTCTATGGTTCTGTAAATCTGAAATATTACACTGAAATTTACAGCATAAATTGCTGCTTGCTAAAAGCAAGCAGTGATCAATTGACACTGAACAAAGAGCAGCAATACAAAGCGATTACCGGCCGAAAGGAGAACAAATAGTGGAAATAGGTGAAAGGATAAAATATCTGCGTCAGGCTAACGGATTGACACAAGAGGAGTTAGCTGATCGCTGTGAGCTGACCAAAGGTTTTATCTCACAGCTGGAACACGATATGACCTCCCCTTCTATCGCAACCCTGACCTCCATTCTGGAAGCTCTGGGGGTGACTTTAGCCGGCTTCTTTCGCTCTACGGATGCTAACGAGCGGGTAGTCTTTGACAGTGAAGATTATGCCACCCGTGTGGATGAGAATCTCGGCTCTTCTACCTGCTGGCTCGTGCCAAATGCACAAAAAAATATGATGGAGCCGATACTTCTGACTTTACAGCCGGGAGGCAGCTCCTTTAATGATAACCCGCACAAAGGTGAGGAATTCGGACTGGTTCTTTCTGGAAGCGTGACACTTAAGATTGGCGACAGAGAAGAAAAAATAAATGAGGGAGAGAGCTTTTACTTTGAAGCCTCGGTCCCCCACGAACTAGTGAACAATGGCAAAGCGGAAGCACGTGTGGTCTGGGTATCTGCTCCCCCCAGCTTTTAAATAATGAAAACGAAAGCACGGGTGGTTAAGTGTCCGATAGCACGTGCATCAAGTTACGCACATGACCTGAAGGAGGTGAGCAAGTGATGGAAAATATAGAGAAAGCAGATCAGCTCAAGAAAAATAATCGTGTACGTCTGCTGACAAGAGAACGTAGCAAAACAGCCATGATTGGTACGCAGTTGAGTGATAAGACTGGCCAGTCTCACATCATTGAGCTGGTCGGAGTCAATAAGTCTTTTGGCGAGGTCCAGGTCATGCGCGACATCACTTTCTATATTCGCAGTAATGAGTTTCTCACCCTGCTGGGTCCATCCGGCTGCGGTAAAACTACTACGTTGCGCGTTCTCGGAGGTTTTGAACAACCCGACAGTGGTACGGTCACTTTTGAGGGACATGATCTCCTGCCTATTCCTCCCCACGAGCGTGAACTCAATACTGTCTTCCAGCGCTATGCTCTCTTCCCGCATCTCGATGTCGCTGAAAATGTCGCCTTTGGTCTACAGATCAAGAAGCTGCCTCAGGGGGAAATCGACAGCCGTGTGAGTCAGATGCTAAGCCTGGTTAAATTAGACGGTTACGGTGCCCGTGCCATCGATCAGCTTTCGGGCGGTCAGATGCAGCGCGTAGCAATTGCGCGCGCTCTGGTCAATCTGCCTAAGGTTTTGCTGCTTGACGAGCCGTTGGGGGCCCTCGATCTAAAGATGCGCAAAGAGATGCAGATCGAACTTAAGCAAATGCAGCGCGAATTGGGTATCACCTTTGTCTATGTAACTCACGATCAAGAAGAAGCCCTGACGATGTCAGACTCTGTCATAGTAATGAACGAAGGTGCAATTCAGCAGATCGGCCGTCCTATAGATATTTACAACGAACCACGCAACGCTTTCGTCGCAGATTTCATTGGAGAGTCCAATATCATCAATGGACGTATGCATGAAGACTTTAGAGTGCTGATCTGTGACAAATGGTTCCCCTGTGTCGATCGCCGTCATGAAAATGAAGAGGTCGATGTCGTCATTCGACCGGAGGATATTGATCTGGTCAAGCCGGCAGACAATCTTCTTAATGGCATTGTCACTTCAGCCACTTTCAAAGGGGTACATTACGAGATGATCGTGGAGGCCTGCGATCTGGAATGGTTAGTTCACAGCACCGATCACAAAGCCGAAGGCAGTGAAGTTGGATTAAGCTTCGGCCCTGACGATGTGCATATAATGGTCAAGTCCGCCTTCTCACCTATGCGCGGCAAGTCTGATCAAGATAGTGCCAGCCATGAGAGTGAGAGGGGGGCGGACTATGAATAAGCGCTTTGGACGTCTTAGCTTTCCCTATATTATCTGGGTTGCGGTCTTTACAATCGCTCCCTTGCTGCTGGTTGCTTTCTTCGCTTTTACATCTTATGACATCAATGGAAATTTGTACTTTACCTTGCAAGGTTTTCGCAATATTTTCAGCGGAGCAACCGTAACGTTGGACTGGCTGGGGCTCAAATCCATTTTGGGTTTAGACATTCAAGTACCGGTCTATGTCACCGTCTTCTTAAAATCTCTTTCAATTGCCGTAATTGCTACTTTGATCAGCTTGCTGCTCGGTTATCCTGTGGCCTGGCTACTGGCAAAACTAAAAATAGCCAAGAAACGCTCAGCTGATTTTTTGCTCTTTCTTACAGTTATGCCTATGTGGATGAATGCTTTGCTGCGTACATATGCCTGGTTAGCCCTGCTCGAACCTACCGGCATTATCAATACCTTCTTAGGTAATCTCGGGATTGGACCCGTTCAGTTTCTTTATAATGATTTTGGCATTGGCTTAGGCATGGTTTACAACTATCTGCCCTTCATGATCCTCCCCATATATTCCGTTTTGGTTAAGATTCACCCGAGTCTGCTGGAGGCTTCCAGCGATCTGGGTGCCGATAATATCTACACCTTACGCAAGGTGATTATTCCTCTATCCCTGCCAGGAGTGTACAGCGGCATCAACATGGTTCTCATGCCGGCCATGACCACCTTCCTGATACCGGATCTGCTGGGTGGTGGCCGCTATATGCTTATAGGCAACGCCATTCAACGTCAATACATGATCTCGCGCGACTACACTACGGGTTCCGCCTTGACCATTCTGTTGCTTATCTTTGTGCTTATCAGCATGAGTGTGATCAATCGCAACGCAGCAGAAATGAGTGAAGAAGGAGGGCTGATGTAATGGTAATGAATACCCGCAGCGGCATTAATGAGAAAAAGGAAACTCCCCCGACCAAAGCAAATGCTATGCCTTTGAGAAAACGTGGTGGCACAGTAAGCAATATTTATCTTGCCTTGATCTTCATATTTCTCTACGCTCCTATTGTTGTATTGATCATCAACAGCTTCAATGCCGCCAAGAGCAGAGTAGTCTGGGGAGGCTTTACTCTTGACTGGTATCGCAAGCTTTTTCAAAATGCGGATATTATAGATGCCCTGCGAACAACTATCATCGTAGCTGTTCTCTCAGCCGTGATTGCGACACTGGCGGGGGTGCTTTCCAGTGTTGGCATCTATGCCTTGCCCAAACGTTTTCGCAGAATCATGATGCAGATCACGAACATTCCCAATATCACGCCTGATCTTGTAACGGGTATCTCTCTGATGCTGCTCTTTTACTTCCTGCGGGCGCAAACCGGGTTCGTGACTTTGCTCCTGGCTCATATCGCCTTCAACATACCCTTTGCGATTTTATCCATCATGCCCAAACTCCGACAGATGGATATGAGTCTCTATGAGGCGGCGCAGGATCTGGGCTGTACTCCTGCCCAGGCGGTTAGAAAGGTATTGATCCCCGAGATCAGGCCCGGCATCGTCACCGCTTTCATCCTGACACTGACACTGTCCATAGATGACTTCGTTATTTCCTATTTCACTGCTGGAAATCAGGTCACCACATTGGCCCTGACGATCTATTCGATGGCTCGAAAGAGTGTCAATCCGCAGATCAACGCCCTCTCAACCCTGATGTTTATGACGGTGTTCATCCTGCTGATCATTATCAATATGCGTACATCCAGCAAGAATCGAATTGCTCATAACGGCGTAATATCAGCCGACAGAAAAATTGGCAAGCGGGCATTTACCACACAAAGGAAAGAATAAGAGAAGCTCCGGCTGAGAGAATTGCAGCACGAAGCAGATAAAAAGCGGGCACTCAGCCTGTGAGTATGCTGCACAAAGTGGATGACAAGACAATGATCCGGTTGAGACAAACTCAAAAAGAGAAATATATTTGCAATACTGTACCCCCTTGTCAGGGGCGAACACCATTAATCAATGTTTTGGAGGATTGGGATAAAATGAGAAAAATGAAAGTACTGGCGGCTCTAGTGGCAGTGACCTTGATTGTTTCGCTTGCAGCCTGTGGTGGTGGCGAAGAACAAGGCGGCAATAGCAAGAGTAAGCTCTATATTTACAACTGGGGTGAATATATGTCCCGTGAATCAGACACTTGGGATTTCTACGGCATTGAATATGAGCTCAGCGACGTTATTTCGGACTTTGAGGACACCTATCCTCAGTACGACGTCGAATACCGTATGTTTGAAGACAACGAGATGATGTACGCTCAGATGCAGACTGTCTCTTATGACGTAATAATTCCCAGTGAATACATGATTGCCCGTCTGATCCGGGAAGATAAGCTGCAGCAGCTCGATATAGCTAAGCTGCCCAACGTCACCGAGCATATGGATCCTCTGCTCAAGGAAGTTAATTGGACTCCGGATGCCGAAGAAACTGCGGCTTTGTTTGATTATGCCGTGCCCTATCTCTATTGCACTACAGGCATGATTTACAATCAGGAAGAGATTGACATGCCGTCCGGTACGGACCCTGCAGATGTCTGGGCACCTCTGTTTGACAGCGCCAATAAGAACCGTATCGGCATGTACAACTCCATGCGTGAGTCAATCGGCGTAGGATTGAACTATCTTGGTTACAGCATGAATACGCTGGATGAGGCTGAGCTGGCCGAGACCCTGGATCTCCTGATCAAGCAGCGACAGGAAGTCGCCCCTCTCCTCGGCATTGATGAACTAAAAGACAAGTACGTTTCGGGCGAGCTGGTCGCAGGCGTGGCCTGGTCAGGGGATCATGTGGTAATTCAGCAGCGTCTGCAGGAAGCCGGCCTGGATCCGGATATGATCCAGTACATTCTGCCGCAAGGCTCAAATATCTCGGTTGACATGATGGCAATCCCGGCTTCAGCGGAGAACGTCCAGGGAGCCCATGATTTTATCAATTTCATGTATGAGACGGAAGTGGCGGTCAAAAACGCCGTTTATGTCGGCTACTCTTCGCCCCACCTTGCCGCTATTGCGGAACTACCACAGGTGGTGTCTGAGAACGAAAGCTATTATCCCGGCGCAGAGCTGATCGCGTCGCTCGAAACCTATTACTCCACTCCGGATATTGACCAGACCTACGATGATCTCTGGGTCCAATATCTGGTTCATTAGTACCCGAAAAATTAGTAAAGGCAGCAGAGCAGGGTGTTCTCCGAGCTCTGCTGCTTTATACACATATTTCAACAGTTTAGACGCCTGACACTGTGGTTTCAGCTGCCTGGTATCAATCTGCTATCAATATTCAGGCTTCTTGAACTGGTCAACGGTATTGGTCCAGGAGTTTTTCGCATCGCAGCTGCAATAATGAATATCTTGTTGTCATGTTCCAATCTGCAGTCCGCTACCGATCTAAGGTGCTAACCCCGGAGCCTTACAGCAACGAGACCGAGCCGGTCTGGGTGTCTTTCACATTCCTCAATCTAAGGTACTGATTCCGGAAATTTACAACAACTGTGGGTCATCTTCCCAGCTGTAGAGGCTGGCAGGATCAGCTGCGTTGGTGTTGCGGCCTTCAGGAGGCAGATTTCTGGCTGACTCCGGGGCGGCAGGCTTGGTCGGGACATTAAGATCAGAATTGCGTGCGTTGTCTTTGAGCCACGATTCATGGCTGTCAGATAACATAGGCGTCAAGTCAACCTCGTCAATGTCAATAGCCATGGCCTGTGCTACACCTTTTCCGTATTCAGGATCAGCCATGTAGCAGTGAGTGATATGACGATGCTTAATCTGCAGGGTCGAGTCCCCCATATTGCGCGCCGTGTTCTCAAAAAGCACCAACTGCTGCTCCGGTGTCATAGCACGGAAAAGCATTCCCGGTTGGGTATAGTAATCGTGATCGTCCTCGCGGAAATCATACTGATAGACATCTCCGCCTTCTTGCAATGGCTCCGCTTCCCCGGGATGATCTTTCCAGTTGCCGTAGCTGTTTGGCTCGTAATGCAGCTCGCTGCCCACATTGCCGTCTACTCGCATCTGCCCGTCCCTATGGAAGCTATGCGGGTGTTCTACTCCCAGAGGAGCATTCACCTTAATCTGATGATGGTTCACACCTAGCCTATAGCGCTGAGCATCTCCGTAAGCGAAAAGTCTGGTCTGGAGCATACGGTCAGGTGAATAACCAATCCCGGGAACATTATTGGCAGGGTTAAAGGCGGACTGCTCTACGTCAGCAAAGTAGTTGTCCGGATTGCGGTTGAGTTCAAACACACCAACTTCCATCAAAGGGAAATCTTTCTTCAACCACATTTTCGTCAGGTCGAAGGGATTGTAAGGCAACTCTTTTGCTTCCTCCTCAGTCATCATCTGAATGAACATCGTCCACTTGGGAAAATCTCCTTTTTCGATGGCGGTATAAAGATCGCGCTGATGGCTTTCACGGTCATTGGCAACTACAATTGCAGCTTCCTGGTCCGTAAGGGTTTGAACGCCTTGGTGGCTACGGAAGTGGAACTGAACCCAGATACGCTCGTTGTCGGCGTTTATCAGGCTGTAGGTGTGACTGGAGAAGCCATGCATATGGCGGTATGACGATGTGATGCCACGGTCACTCATAGTGATTGTTAACTGAAGAAGAGCTTCGGGCAACGAGGTCCAAAAATCCCAATTGGTGTTGGGGCTGCGCATATTAGTGCGTGGATCACGCTTAATAGCATGATTGAGGTCGATAAACTTCTTGGGATCGCGAAAGAAGAAGACCGGTGTGTTATTGCCGACCAAATCCCAGTTACCTTCTTCTGTATAAAACTTCAGAGCAAAGCCGCGGATATCACGCTCAGCATCTGCCGCGCCACGTTCTCCGGCGACGGTAGAGAAGCGAGCAAACATCTTAGTCTTCTTGCCGATTTCGGAGAAGATCTTTGCTTTGGTATATTTTGTTATGTCGTGAGTTACTGTGAATTCGCCCCAAGCCCCTGATCCCTTAGCGTGCATACGGCGCTCAGGAATGACCTCACGGTTAAAGTGTGCATGCTTTTCCAGCAGCCAGGCGTCTTGGACAACCTGTGGACCTCTGACACCTGCGGTCATGGTGTCTTGATTGTTGATTACCGGAGCACCGGCCTCGCGTGTGATACCCGGATAATCACCCTTTGTCTGGTTTCGGCTTGGCAGTCCCTCACCCAGCTTATTTTTGCTCATTGGATCTATATTGTCCATCTCTTTACCTCCATAATTGTTATCTTCTTGTCAATAAATATATACCAATGCTATGTGAAATCACAAGTTATACATGAAATTGCAAGCTGAAAGTATCATAGCAAACTAATTCCTAAATTTATGTAACCTACTGCCTATATAAATATCCTCTACAAATACAGAGCATTAACTGCAACGCCAGAGGCAAGGGATTTCTCTTTATGATAAAATACACATGTCTAAATAATCCAACAAAATAGCAGCAACCAATGGCGAGGAGGTATATATATGTCATTAAAAGGAACACAGACAGCTAAGAATCTGATGATCTCTATGGCTGGAGACGCACAAGCGACTTTCCGCTACAACTTAGCAGCGAAACAAGCAAAAACCGAAGGCTATGTGCAGATTCGTGATATTTTTGAGGAGACTGCACGCAACGAGGTAGAGCACGGCAAACGTTTTTACAAATTTTTGCGCGAAGCCTATGAGCCCGGTGAAGGACTGAATGTCGATTGGGACTACCCCGTTACCTATGCCGACACGAGAGCTAATCTGAAAAGTGCTGTTGATGGAGAGCATGAGGAAGCCCATAAGATGTATCCTGAGTTCGCAGATCTTGCAGAGAAAGAAGGATTTCCCGAGATAGCTTATGTCTGGAGAGAGATAGCTGAAGTGGAAGAAGCACACGAGAAGCGCTTTCAGAAACTGCTGGATAACATTGAGAACGATCGCGTCTTTGAGCGTGAAGAGGAACTTTTGTGGAAGTGCAACAATTGCGGCTACATTCACAAAGGCAAAGCTGCTCCGGATGTCTGCCCCGCTTGTGCTCACAAACAAGAATATTTTGAGATTTTTGTTGAGACATACTAGTTTTGATTTAGCAGCCGGACGGCAGAAGAAACTACCAAAAACTACGGCCCCGATTGCCTGAGAAAACCTCTGCAATCGGGGTCGTTCTATTGATTACAGCCTGCCTTTAGCTTGAGCGCCTTCATCAATGAACCGGAATAAACTATTATTCTTGGGGTTATTTTGTGTCCAATCCCAAAATGTCAGCTCATTCTAATTGGCTTTTCTTATCCGATACAGCAAGCCTGAATCTGTAACGGCAAATAAGATACCATCCAGCTCGGTCACATCTCTGAATCTCTCACCTTCAGCAGCAAGCAAGCGCTCTTCAGCGATCACCTTGTTCTCGTGTATTACCAGACGAGCAATATGGCTGCCTCTCAGTCCGCCAATAAAGAGGTTATTCTGCCATTCAGGAATCTCGACTGAGTCATAAAAGGTCATACCTGAGGGTGCGATAACCGGATCCCAGTAATAAACCGGCTGCTCCATTCCGTCCAGAACCGCCTGACCTGAGCCAACGGAGCTGCCACCGTACTCAATCCCATAGCTTATCTCCGGCCAGCCATAGTTCTTACCAGGCAAAATAAGATTCAACTCATCACCGCCTCGTGGGCCCATTTCGCTGACCCACAGTTCACCTGTCTCCGGATGAAGATCAATGCCCTGTACGTTTCTGTGGCCAAAAGAATAGATCTCGGTCCAATCAGCGTCCACACCGTCGGTAAAAGGTGCACCGGGCGCAGGAGCGCCGTCCGGTGTGATATGAATAATCTTGCCATAACCATTGTCCAATTCCTGAGCCCTGCTTCTTGTGCGGCTGTCAGAGCGCTCCCCGGTAGAAATGAACAAATTCCCACCGTCATCAAACAGCAGACGGCTGCCAAAATGCATGCTGTTGTCATAGTACGGCCCGGCACGATAAACAATCTCAAAATCTTCAATCCTGGACTCATCCTCGGTCAGCCTGCCGCGGCCCACTGCAGTCAAAGAACCCTGTCCGGTCCTCTCCGCCAAAGTGAAATAAAGCATCCTGCTGTCGCTAAAATCCGGCGCGGGAGCTACATCCAACAAGCCGCCCTGATTCCTGCTGTCAACTTGAGGAAAGCCTTCAATTTTACTGCTTAGGTCACCATTTGCAGTCACCAGGCGCAGAGTACCCCCCTTCTCCGTAACTGCCAAACGACCATCCGGCAAAGGAGTAACCGCCCAGGGACTGTCTAAGTCATCGTTGATTATTTCCACGGCAAGTGGAGTAGAGGTGACGGTCCCATTTACTCGGGTCTGCCCTACAAACGCAGGCTCAAAATCTGCCTCCTGAGCTGCGTTTTCAACCGGGGGTAAATCGCCCGCAGTCGGAGCCGGGGTCGGAGTGAGGCTTGTCCCCTCCGGAATGGATGTCGTGCCTTCCTGCTGCCCGTCTGTCTCTACAGAATTCCCCGGATCGCTGCCTCCCATCGTGCCGCCCTCTTCAGAGACAGTTGTGGTGCTGCCGGCATCACTTATGCCGGGTATTCCGGTATCCTCCGGATCTATCTCCACTGATAAAGTACAAGAGGCCATCAGCAATGCTGTGATGAAGGCGATTATGATTAAGCACAGTTTTCTACTAGACATGACACTTCCCTCCAGAATCTAAACAAGTCTACGCAGGATATACGAAAGTTCTTCGCGGGGTCTACGTAGGGTCTTCGCAGGGTCTACGCAGAATCTACGCAGGATCTACGCAGGGTCTTCGCAGGATCCACGCAGGGTCTTCGCAGGATCCACGCAGGGTCTTCGCAGGATCTTCGCAGGGTCTACGCAGGGTCTAAGCAGGGTCTTCGCAGGATCTTCGCAGATCTACGCAGGATCTATGCAGATCTACGCAGGGTCTACTTAGGATCTTCGCCGAATCTACCTTATTCTAGATTGTCGATGGATAAGAAGTGAACATACAGGTTACAAAAGCGCCATGGTAAAGCTATACTCGCTGACAATACAACAACACCCCGGCAAAGCTGTGCTAACTGACAATACAACAGCACCCCGGCAAAGCTACACTAACTGACAATACAACAACACACAGGAAAACTGTGCTGGCAGGGGTATAAGGATTGCAAAATAATACCGGGTCGACTTCACTGAAACCGCAATAACAGCAACTACACTAAGCTCTCCATTTATTGTTCATTATCCGGAATGCGCCTTTCTCCCTCTTTGGGTTGAGGGATAGGCAAAACAACATTAATCAGCAAGGCAATTACTATGCCGATAAGAGTATCTAAAAAGCGCGTGGTTGCAGCTTCCAGAGGTGTCATGCCATAGATGGGACCGATGGCGATTACCAGCAGAACAACGACGCCCAGGATAGCCCCGTCCGATCTAAAAAATGATACGCTAATCCAAATAACGACAAGAACAAAGAATGACAGCAACAAATAATAAAGCAATGAAGTAAACTCCAAATCCAGCAGCTGCCTGATCTCCAAGATAATAAGGCCGAAAACCGCACCGACAAAGGTAGACTGCAGGCGAGTAAAGCTTGCCAGCAGACTGTCCTTCACGGTGCCCTTAATAGCTATGACTGCTGCGATTGTGGCAGTCATGGCATTAAAATTCTGTGGCAGCAGCAAATAAACCATTAAACACAAGAATACCGCCAATGAAGTTTTGATTATACGCAGGCCGGGAAAACGCAGAGGCTCATTGTGGCGATCCGACCAGGCGGCAGTAAATCTCCTAAAAAACTCACGCATTCTGATGCACTCCTAAACAGTACTGCCTCTTCATGGCTTTGACATTTCCTCAATATGCAAGCAATACTATCATATACCACGCAATTATCAAGATTATTATTCCCGTAAGCCTCAGTTTCCCATGATCGATTCGGATTATTTAACTGCCAATAGCTTCTCTACTGAGGATCTTCCGTTCCGCAAAAACACTAACTTTTCCCCGAAGTACTCGACAAATATTCTTGATATCCCTGCTATTTAACTACCAACAGCTTCTCTACTTGAGGATCTTCCGTCCCCGTCAAAAGACTGCCGTTCGCTCTGGCATATTCGATATAATCTATAACCTCGCCGGTCACTCGCTCGCCCGGAGCCAAAATGGGAATCCCCGGCGGATAGGCCATAATTGATTCTGCGGCGATCCGGCCTGCCGCTTTTAACAGGGGGATCTGATCTGTCGAAGAATAGAATGCCTCGGTCGGCATCATAACCACCTGGGGATCTACATACTCACTGGCGATAAGTTCCCTGGCCCCCTTGCCGTAGCGCTGCTTAATGTCTGCCATAGCAGAGACCAGCTTATCAACGGCGTCAGGGCTGTCCCCGAGAGAAATAATTGCCAAAAAATTACTCAAGTCGCCAAATTCAGGCAGAATGTCGTATTCGTCACGCAAGAGGTCATGTACCCCTTGCCCGGTTAAACCAATATGTCTGGTATGGACAGACAGCTTAGTGAGATCGAAGTCAAAGAAAGCATCGCCATCTGCAGCTTCTTTGCCGAAGGCGTAATAACCGCCTAATTTATTAATTTCACTTCTCGCGTACTCTGCCAATAGGCTAACGCGCTCGAAGATTTCTTTGCCTCGCAGGGCCAGCATTCTCCGCGTCAGATCCAAAGAGACCATCAGCAAGTAGGATGCGCTCGTGGTCTGAGTCAGATTTACAACTTGTCTAATGTAGCTGACTTCATCCTTAACGCCTTCGCCTAATAATAATAAAGAGCTCTGTGTGAGTGAGCCGCCGGTTTTGTGGATGGAATGAGCTGCCATATCGACACCGGCTACCATGGCAGAGACAGGATAATCCCCGCCAAAATGGAAATGAGTGCCGTGGGCACCGTCAACCAGGACGCGCATATTAGCTTTGTGAGCTAGGCGGGTGATCTCTGTGAGGTTGGAACAAATACCATAGTATGTCGGGTGGTTGACCAGAATAGCCTTGGCCTTGGGATGCTCCTCAATCGCTTGAGCGACATCGTCAACGGACATACCCAGTGGAATTCCCAGCTCAGGATGAACACCCGGATTGACATAAACAGGCTTGGCGTGTGCAAGTATGAGGCCGTTAATAATACTGCGATGGACATTGCGTGGTAAAATAAGTTCATCGCCCGGATTGAGTGAGGACATGATCATAGCCTGGATGGCGCCTGATGTGCCGTTTACCATGAAGAAGGCGCTATGCGCGGAGAATGCTTCCGCTGCCAGCTCTTCTGCTTCTTTAATCACAGAAATGGGGTGGATTAGATTGTCTACCATCTTCATGGAACCGACATCTATGGAGAGAGCCTTCTCACCCAGGAAATCTGTCAGATCGGGATTGCCCTTGCCCTGTTTATGCCCAGGCACATCAAAGTGGGTAATCCCCCGCTCACGATGAAGTTGCAGAATCTCTGCCAGCGGTGCTCGGGATTGAGGATTGTTAGGATAACGTTTTCGATATTGGTTAAGAAGAGATCCTTTCTCCGGTGGTACATCATCTGGACGGGAGAATTGATCGATCGGATTATTTTGCATACAAAGTCGCCCCCTCTGTAATGAGCTATGATCTTTCATGTCTTTTCAATAGCAGAGAATTAAGAACTGCCTCTGCTCCCCTCAGTAGCAGCTTGTCACCTTATTGATCAAATCATGTTCAGTAACAGGCTCTATTCCCCTCATTAGCGGTTTATTACCCTATTGATCAAATCATTGTTCAGTAACGGGCTCCGCTCCCCTCAACAAGGGTTCATTAATATATTACGCTATTTGTCATCCAAGTGGAAAGAAAGTTTGACAGAGAGGTAGCAAAAATACAAGATCAGTCTCAAATCCGGTGAACTGTGCAATAATGTGACGGAAGATCAGACAGCCACCCGGCAACCAAACTCAGGAGGACATCCATGACTAATTATCCTATATCTCATATACCCAATAATCCGGAGCTCAAAGACCTGGCACATATGGTCAAAGACATCACCTTTACAAGTCGTGAGGAAGACCCTTTGCAGCTGCAGCTGCTGCAACCCTGGAAACTCCTTGATAGTGAAGGCAATGACCTTGTTTATCCTGCTGTAGTTTTCGTTCAGGGGAGCAGCTGGACCTTCCCCAATGTCTATTATGAGTTGCCGCAATTAGCGCAGCTGGCACGCCGAGGTTATGTCGTCGCAACGGTGACACACCGAAGCTTCCTGGATGGTCATAAGTCCCCCGCTTTCCTCGAGGATGTCAAGACCTCCATCCGCTTCTTAAGGGCTAACGCAGAGCAATACCATATCGACCCTGAGCGTATAGGAATCTGGGGGACGTCCTCCGGCGGGAACACGGCTTTACTGGCCGGATTAACCGCTGATATGCCAAAATTCAAGACCACTGAATGGCAGGAGCAATCTGACGCTGTAAAATTCGTAGTCGATTGTTTTGGGCCCACGAATACTGTGCTGATGATCGAACAGATACAAGGAGCAATCGCCAAGTTCCAAGCAGAAATAAAGAGTCTGCCTCCCGGGCAACAACTGTATAAACAAAAGCAAAAACTGGAAAAGGCGTCAACCTTAGAGTCAGGTCTAAAACAATTTCTCGGTCGGGAGGACGGCAGTCTGGACATGGAAAGAGTACGCGAGATTAGCCCTGTTCACTGGCTTGACGCTGAAAAGACATATCCGCCTTTCCTACTTCTCCATGGTGATGAAGACAGAACTGTCAGGTATGAGCAATCCCTCCTCATGTATAAGGCTCTGT
>DUPE01000150.1 GCA_012838475.1 Clostridiaceae bacterium | reverse complement strand
GGCGCAGACAGCTGGGTTAATTTACCAATAATGGGTTCGTTCCAACCATCCGAGCTTGCAAAAATTGGAATTGCAGTAGTATTTGGCAATACTTTGGCAGAGGTGAAGCATGGAAAGTGGAACTATCTGGCAGGCAGTATACGATTGGCCCTGATTGCCGGCATACCACTTTTATTGATTATGACAGAGCCTGATTTCGGTACATCCATGACAATAGTTTTCATGATTTCTTGTATGATTTTTGTCTGGGGAATCAAGTGGCGTTATATACTTATGATTGCCAGTGCCGCGATTATTGCATTGCCTCTGGTATGGAACTACGGGTTGTCTACAGTTGGGCAAAACCGGATTCTGACATTCCTGTTTCCCGGTCATGATAAGAGGGCTAGTTATCACATTTCTCAATCTCTATCTGCAGTGTCATCCGGGGGCATTACGGGTAATCCAAATAATCCTGTGAATGTACCTGTCAAAGAATCAGATTTTATTTTCTCTGCTGTTGCTGAATATATGGGGCTGATAGGTGTCATAGCTCTTATTATGCTAGTCCTGATCTTCATCACTCGTACTCTGTTTGTCTCCTTTGCCGCGGTCAAAGATGATCCGGTGCAAGGCTATATTATGACCGGATTAGTGTCAGTTATGGCGGTTCATTATATTATTAATATGGGTATGACAGTCGGACTTTTGCCAATTACCGGAATACCTCTGCCTTTCATCAGTCATGGCGGTTCTGCCATGGTTTCAAATTTTATTTCTTTGGGCTTTATTTTGAATATCTCCATGAACCAAAGGATGAGAATTCTACATTCGGGGTAAAATACCCTTTCCGTTCATGCCAGTAAAAGCCTTCTGCAGTTAGGCACATAAGACATGCTGTAATTTCGGCAATTGCCGTCCTTCTCAACCTGGAAATATAAACCAATCTTGACAAAATTCTTTTTGTAAGCGCGCTGCAGCAATTATTCCCCGCCTGACTTGTCTCCAAAACACATCTATCTGGCACTCAACATACTCACCGGAGAATAAAAACTACCAACTCTGACAATATTCAGGACGAACTAAAGTCGGCTGAGGCATGTCGGCTTATTTTTTCCCCTCAAAATTCTTCGCAAAAAACACTTAAAAAATGTTCTGTTTCTTCGCTTTTCTATTTGCATTTTGAATTAAGAGAGGTTAGAATAGTCAGAAAGGTGGAGTAAAGTGGTGTGTTTGATATTGAATGTGGAGTGAAAGTGTCACTATTCACTGCTTTATCTTAAAAAGAAGAGGAGGAGCCCATGGCCAGGTACACGCACACAATAGATAAAAAGGGTCGTGTCATTGTACCTGCGCGCTTGCGTGATAATCTCAAGGGCACTCTTCATGTTACCGGGAACTTGGATCCGGGCTATCTGACGCTTTACACAAATGAACAATTTAATTCGGTACGATCACAGTTACTGCAGTTGTCCGGCACTGATCCGGATGTCCGTAGATTCCAACGGTTTATCATTGGTGAAGCCGTTAGCTGTGAAGTAGATAGCCAGGGTCGAATTTCTGTTAGTGCAAACTTGTGGGAACTAATCGGAGTTGAGGCCGGCGACGAAATTTGTTTCATCGACATGATTGACAAAGTTGAAATTTGCTCTGAGGCATTCTATCAAGAGCAAAAAGCCCATGAAGATCCGATAGCTGGGCTGGATCTGAGCAAGTTTGATGTCAAAGGACTCTAATTATTTGCATATTCCTGTTTTGGCTGAAGAAGCCATTGAGGCCTTGAAGATTGATCCTGAAGGGATCTACATAGATTGCACTGCAGGCGGCGGCGGTCATAGTGCGTTAATTCTACAGAAGATGAGTAAGAAAGGGCGTTTTATCGCACTGGATCGAGACAGGGAAGCAATTACAGCCGCAAGATTGAAGCTAGACAGGATACCCACTACCGCCAGTTGGGAAATAGTACACGCAGAATTTTCTTCTTTGAAAGAGTTGTTGCAGGAGAGAGATATATCAGCGGTTGATGGGGTGTTGGTTGATTTAGGAGTTTCTTCTGCTCAGTTGGATAAATCGGAGCGGGGCTTTTCTTATCATATAGATGGTCCACTTGATATGAGAATGAACGCTGAATCTGATTTGACTGCTCTCAGATGGTTGGAAGGAATCTCACAGGAAGAGTTGAGCAAAGTCTTGCGTGAATACGGTGAAGAGAGATATGCATCCCGAATCTCAAAAGCGATCATTTCTGCAAGAGATGAAGGTGCGATCAAGACGACAGGTGAATTGGCCGCAATTATTGTCAATAACATGCCGGCGTCATCAAGAAGAGAACAACAACATCCTGCCAGAAGAAGTTTTCAGGCAATCAGGATAGCGGTCAATGACGAACTTGGTGAGTTAGAAAAACTACTGGATATTCTGCCTGAGGTTATGGCTGATAAAGGCAGAATTGTAATAATCACTTTCCACTCTCTAGAAGATCGAATGGTTAAGAAGCGCTTTAACGAATGGGAAAGACCTTGTATATGTCCAACGGATCTACCGATTTGTGCTTGCCATAGAGAGCCGATAGGGAAAGTGATTAAGAACAAGAATGATACTGCGAGTGATTCGGAGAAAGAAAAGAATGTGCGATCTCGCAGTGCTCGCTTAAGGATATTTGAGAGGAGAATTGTATGAGTGAATATGAATATGGCAATTTGGCACTAAATGCAGAGCCTTCTCCGCAACATTATCCAAGACCTATTTCTGAACCTCTGCCATATCCGGATTATGAGTCCGAGAGAAAGGCGCGCGAAGAAAAACGCAGAAGCTTACAATATGCAAACAATGTCTATGCTGCGTATAAACAGAGCACCCGTGCTCGAACAAGACATATGCTCAGTCTGATTATTGTCGTTATGATAGCTGCTTTTATTTTGGGAATCTCAGTATGGCGTTATGCTCAAATTGTTGAGTTAAATTTTTCTAATGTGAGACTCACGCGTCAAATCAAAGAATTAGAGAAGGAAAATTCGCTGATTCAGAATGAAATATCAAACAAGATGAGTCTGGAAGAAATCAAGGAGAATGCCTCCAGAGAAATTGGTCTGCAAAGAGCCAATCCTGAACAAATAATCCAGCTAAATTTTAGTGCAGTTGACAAAGTGATATTTGCGGCTGAAGCTGCTCCGGAAAACATGGAATATGATTTTGCAGTCAGTACAATAGAAGAGTGGGTGACTGAACAGCGCGAATTACCATAGGAGCATTAGTCAATGCATAATGTAAAATCAACAGGACAAAGTGACATCTTTAAGTCTAATCGGGATAATGCTATTAGCTTATCATCCTCCTCTTCGCAAAGAAACAAGCGAGAAGACATGCAGATCCGTAAAGGTGGCAAACGTAGCCGTTCAAGCGGGATCGGGATTATTAGAATTTTAACTCTAGTATCAGTTCTGGCTGCGATTGCGAT
>DUPE01000051.1 GCA_012838475.1 Clostridiaceae bacterium | reverse complement strand
CTTTGGGAATTCCCTGCAGTATACCGGTACTTAAAAGAAAGATATAGGAGCTGCCTAACCAGCCCTGCAATATAATCAGCACGATACGTGTGCCCCAGGCTGTGTTCTTAATATTGAGCATGTCTCCTGGCTGAATATTCCCCAGCAGGCTGTTTAGTACTTCTGTCAGAGGAGCGTTCGCTGCGAAGAGAATTGAGAAGAACATGATCGTAATAAAAGCCGGTACTGCCCAGGGCAAAAGGTAGGTGGTGCGGAAAAAGCGTTTGCCATAAATTCTGTCCTGGTTGACCAGCAAAGCCAGTGAAAAGCCGATAAAGATGGCCAGCGATGTGGCAAACAGAGTCCAGATCAAGGTCCAGCCTGTGATTAGCCAGAATGGCCCTCCCGCTATACCTTGCCCGGCTACAATTTGCTTGTAATTGACAAGCCCATGCCAGACAAATTTTGACTGATGCGTCGGGTCGTAGTTAGTAAACGAGATCAGCATTGTAACAGCAATAGGCAGTATGACGATAAATATCGTAACCAAAACTGCCGGAGCCGAAGCAAGATATGGGAAACCATCGCGCTGTAGAGCGTTTCGTGTTTCAAACCAATTATGTATACGAATGCCTTTAATTTCCTTTTTTTCATTTCGATGTACATCTCGAAAGGACAAATAGTACAAAAGCAGAGCAATAACCAGAAAAATTACTGCGAGAACACCCTCAATCAAAAAAATGATGGAGCGATCAAGACGCGCTCCGCCTTCGGCAAGGCTGATCAGACCGGCAATACCGTCACCGCGGTAATTGCCGTAGCCCAGTGAATAGGGGATAGCAATAAGATAAATATAAAGCGAACCCAAAAAGAAGAAGAATGCTTTTTTACACTGCCCTAAAAAAAGTTGCCCCAGACCCGGAAGGAGCAAAGTCAGCAGGGAAATCCAGGGAAAACGTTTATAAATCTCGATCGGAGTCTTGCGCCTGATATCGGAGATATCAGAGTTCAGCAGTTTAACTCTTCTTTTCGAATCAATCTTGAGATTATGCTTGAGATTTTTTACCTTATCTTTAGCGAAAGTCGCGGGCAGCGAGCGTTTTTTGATCTTGATATCTTCATCGGCAGCCAGATCTGCCGCCTTCCGCCCATTAGTCAGAGCTTTAGCGGAAATGATGCCTTGACTGCGCATCGTCCTTAATTCTGCCTTTTCTGCGGTGCTTATTGCTTTGCGTTTGCTGCGAAATTCTTCAAATTCCGCCTTAGCCGCAGAGTGGTCTTCGGTATTGACCTTCTCCAGTTCAGCCTCAGACACAGCCAGTTCATCCAGCTGCATACGCCTTGCAGCTGCAGCCAGCGGCAGTTGTTGAGCAATTTCATAATGTTTTTTGTATTCAAACTCGAAATCAAAAGAAAGATCGACAAAATCTTCGTAAAAACGGGAGCGCAGCTCGCTTTCCTGAGCTTGCGCTAGACATTTACGAATTTGTGCATCGGAATCTGTGATTTCTGATCTAAAATTTTGGTAGCGTTTCTTTGTGCCTTTAAGCAGTATCTTCTCCTGCTTCCGGGCAGCGAGCATTTCCTTTTCATAGGGATGATTGGCTTTTTTCAGCAGAGATTTTAGCTCGGTTCGAATAGCGGCACGTTCATTCTTAGGTGCCAGTTCCAGCTTCTCTTCCAGAACTGCTATCTCCCTGAACCTGAGGTTTTTACGCGGATGTGCATTGCCAATATCGTCCAGCACGGAAGTTTTGTACCTCATCCTCTACTCTCCTCTCTTCTATGGTGTCTGCCTCCTGCAAATTATCTTTTCTGACGGATCAAAAAATTCAATAGACTAATTACCGGACACTGTCTCTTCATAATCCCCGGGAACAGTTTCCAAACGATGTATGTTTATTACGATCAGGAATAGTGCCCCCCACAGTGCCAATGCCAGGAACCAAAGAATCGATTTGGTCTGGAACATGAGCAGGCGGCGAATTCCGGCCAAAAAAATTATCGCTCCCCAGATAAGCCTGTACAGGAGCGGGGTACTATATTTTCTGATTGTGAAAAATGTATAGAGCGATATTGTGACCGGAACAACTATATCAACAAGAAAAATAGACAGCACAATAGATGAATAATCTGCCGCAGTTCCTGCCGGATACAGTGTGAGCCAGAATTGATAGGCTTCCGGATTGGCCAGAATCAGTGCCTCCAGTGTTGCTAAGACTATCAGAGCAGCAGATACCGATAGAAGAGCAGTCAATTGACGTCGATGCCTATATCTCTTTGTTTTCTGCTGGTTCGCTATTCTCTTCATCGGTTTCCTCAACTTCGATCTTAGCTTGTCAGGTCGTTGTTTATCTCAATACAGGGTATTAAGATCTGCAAAAGAATTCTTCAACCGTAGCTTGCTGCCCATCGGACTTCGCCCGGGCTCGTTCTCTTAGTCAGGCTTGACATGAGATCCGGTGCAGCTTTCTATGTAACTACCTGCCATTGAAAGCAGGCCTGAGGCTTCAATATTATTACAGCAGGAGAGTTGCTTCTCCTGCTGTTAATATTAGCAAAGCGCCTTAATAAATGCTTACTAATTGATGCCCTGGCCAAGCCATAACTTAATTGCTCATCATTGCATCAAAGGATGCTTTCAGCTCAGCATAGGCAGCTTCTACGTTTTCCGGCTGCACAGTATTCCAGGAGAGGACGCCGTTCTTCCAGGTATCCCATACGGGATTGAACTCTTGATAGAGCGGCCTGCCCGGAGAAATATCGAAGGACTCGATGGTCGCAGCGATGACAGTTTTGTCAATATCGTCCAAACCGGATGCCGCGTATTCTTCAGCTGTTACGTTTTCGAGAATCTTGCCTGTCGCACGGAAGAGATCTTCCGCGAAATCAGGATTGACGATTTCAGCAATCATGGCTTCTGCCAGGGCTACTTGGTTATCGTCTTCCTCAATACGTGGATTGATGGCGAGACCCCAGCCTCCCTGCCAATGTCTCAGCGGCTGGCCTGCGACGGTAATATGGTCGATATTGTAAATTCCCAAATCTGCGCCGTCATTGGTTTTTTCCTTCATGCCTCCGGTCTCCCATGGACCGCCAATGCGCAGTACGCCTGCGTTGCCACTGGTAAATTGATCATCAATGTAACCCCAGCCCGCTTCAGCATCAAAGAGAGTGGTGTTGCTGTCAGCGTTGAGCTTCCAGTAATCATAGAGCGCTTCAATAGCGGCCTGTTTTTCGGGTTCAAGATCGGCCCAATCTTTGGTAAAGTCAGACACGAATGCGTCACCTTCAGGCGCCAGCAGATCAATATCAGCTGAGTTGGTTAGTGCAACACCAAACCAGGCGTCAAAAGCCGGCAGTAAGATGTGAGCCGGATGCTCCATGTCATTCATTTCAACAGGGGCGGAAAGGTCAATGCCTTCTGTTTCGGCATTGGCTTTGTTGGCGAAAACTATCAGGGTTTCAATGTTAAAGGGGAAAGCCAGATATTCGCCGTCGACAACGAAGAGTCCACCCAGACCTGCATCAAAATCGTCCCAGCCTCCGGCAGCTGCAGCTATGGCCTTTGAATCGATGGCTCCTAGCAGATCTTTACCTGCCATATTGGTTAAACGATCAGCGGGTAGTGCGAAAAGGTCTGCCACATCAGGGTTGGTAGCATCTGTTTGATCTAAGGTGTCGATGTGATCAAACGAAGCGACTTCCATCAGTTCAATTGTACTGCCGGGATTTTGGGCAATAACGCGATCAGCTGCTGCCTGATAATACCCCATCCAGTCAGTCTCCACCTGTACAACGATGCTGGCTTCGATTCCTGTCTCAGGCGCATCAGTTACCTCAGGCTCTTCGGTTTCACCAGGGTCTTCGGTCTCGTCGGGCTCTTCGGTATCTTCGGGTACATCTGTTTCCACAGGGGCTGGCGTCTCTTCAGGTTCTTCGCCATTGCCGCATGAGACAGCAAATGTCAGAACCATTGTGAGAGCTAGAAATATTGCTAGATATTTTTTCATGTTTTTTCCTCCATATCCTTGGTTAAAGTTCTAATCAAAACTAATCAGGTACTATAAATGCTGAAAATTTAGCATTTGAGTCATGCTCATTATAACGG
>DUPE01000208.1 GCA_012838475.1 Clostridiaceae bacterium | reverse complement strand
GTATTTCCTGCCGTCATGCCAGATTACTTGCATCGGCCGTATTCTTCCGCTTTCAAAACGGGCTAAGACATCAATCATAACGCGGTGCATCAAATCACATCACCTCCCGGTAAATCTTTGCCGGTCTTAAATGAGGAGAGGCACTGCTGCCGGGCAAGGTACCGGTTGGCACATCAATTTGCGTATATGACTTAAGCCCTGACAGAGCTTTATCAGACAGCAAACGTCCTCTAAGTACAGCTTCCTTGCCATAACGTGATCTCAAATCGTCTACGGTCCGTTCTACTTCCAGCCAGCGCGCCTCATCCTTTGCTTCCGGTAAGAAAGACACTTGCTGTCCCGCATCCGCCCAGCTCAAATCAACGCCGCGAATGCCCAAAGAACGTATTGGCCTGGTCTTATACTGTTCAGCGTGATATATATCCATAGCGGTCTCTAAAATAACGAAGGCACATTGAGTCGGTCGGGCGAGCTTGCGTTGGCGCTCAAAGGAGAAGAGCTCATTATCGCGCATAGATATCTGGATAGTGCTGCAGAAAAGGCCTTGTTCGCGCAGACGCATAGCCACTTCTTCGGCAAGACGCATGAAAACTAATTTAACCTCTGTTTCTGTATGCAGATCTCTAATAGCGGTCATGCTGTTACCGACAGATTTTGCCGGCGGATAATCGCCTGATCTGGCTACTTCTTGCTGATCCAGGCCCATAGCCGACTGCCAGAGCAATAGCCCCCACTTGCCCAGACGCCGTTGCAGAAATTCCGGTCCGCAGTGCGCCAGATCCCCGATCGTCCTGATATTCATCAGAGCGAGTTTGCGTTCAGTCTGCCGTCCCACAAAAAGCAAATACCGCACCGGCAGCGGCCAGACAATCTCACGATAGTCCTCACTTGTAATCTCTGTAACTGCATCCGGCTTCTTTAGGTCACTGCCTAATTTGGCGAAAACTTTATTAAAGCTGACACCGATAGAAACTGTGAGTCCTATTTCTCTGCGAATTCGCTGACGCAATTCTTCCGCTGTCTCAAATCCGTCACGCCCTGTCGCTGTGAGATCAAGCCAGCATTCATCAATGCCAAAGGATTCAACATAAGGAGTATATTCTTCATAGATGCTGCGCACCAGCTGAGAATAGCGTTGATACAGCCTGCCCTGCGGAGCCACCAGTGTCAGGCCGGGACATTTGCTCTCTGCCTCCCAGATCGCCTCACCGGTTTTGACACCTATCTTCTTCGCCAGTTCATTCTTAGCCAGAACGATACCGTGCCTTTTGAGCGGGTCACCGCAAACAGCCATGGGGACTTCCTTGAGCTCAGGGCGATAGAGACATTCCACGCCGGCATAGAAAGCATTAAGATCAGAATGTAATATCACACGCATAAAATCAATATCTCCTCATCCGCAACATAAACATATGTTCTTGATAGCCATTATATTCCAGAACAAACGTTCCTGTCAAGATATTCAACCGGTTGATTTTAAACGCTAGATTCAATTAATTGTGTTGAAAAATAAGCTGATGCGATAGCTGTCAGGAGCGGAATACAGTCTTCTGCGCGTTGCCGGATTGAGGCTGATTCGATGTACCTATCAGGCAGGACGTCTGGCCGAGGCAAGACAAAATGCCTGAATGCCTTCTCCGCAGCTGAAAGCAGTTAAGCCTTCGCCGCTGGTGGCAGTTATAGAGACAGCTAGAAGAGAAAGACCTGTTAAATCAGCAATAGCCTGGCGCATGGCCGGTATGTGCGGCAGGAGCTTGGGCTTGCCGGCTTCAACGGTAAAGGAAAGATGCAAGAGCTCAATCCCGTCCAAAGTTTCAAGGGCCTTAGCAACATAGGCTTTGCTGTCCGTGATACCGTTTCTGCACATTTCATCAGCTACAGGCCCCAGAATAATAACGGTCGACAGACCACTGATGGCGTTGACCAGCGAGTGCAAAAGCACATCGGCGTCGCTGTTGCCTTCAAGACCGGTTTCGCCTTCTATCAGGACACCGCCCAGCATCAAGGGTTGCAGAGGATCGGCCGCGAAACGATGGCTGTCCTGCCCCAGAGCCTGAAAATACACATATTCCGCCTTCGACATTGTTAATCCTCACTTTGCTGACTTAGTGCAACGGATAATCCAGTAACCGGACTTCTTCTTAATAACTTCAACCTCATCCCAATAACTCTCAAGTTCAGTGACGGTCGAGGGCGCGCCTTGCTTCTTGCGGATAACCAAGTAGAATCTTCCTTCCGGCTTCAGTGCGGTATGGCTTTCCCGATATAGCTTGTATACAGTCTCCTTACCTGCCCTGATGGGCGGATTTAGCAAAATGAGATCAAAGTCGCCGACAATCTCGGCCAAACCATCTGACTCTACCACTTCAGTCTCAGACAAATTATTTAAGTGCAGGTTGTAATTGACCAGCTCCAGAGCACGTCGATTGACATCAGAGGCAACAATTTCCAAATCCGGTCTTAGCTTACGAAAGACAACGGAAACTACGCCATAGCCACTGCCCAAATCCAGCAACCGGCCCGCGGCATCAGGCTCTTCCTGCAGAACATTGTCAATCAAAAGAGCGGTGCCGTAATCGACCTCTGTGCCGGAAAAGACACCGCTATCGGTTCGGAAGCTAAAGCTCTGTCCTTCAAATTCCGCCTCAATCAGCCGATAGCGATGTTCCGATTCCGGGTCTTGATCAAAATAATGTGTCATTTTCGCCTATTTATCAAAAAGATTTACCAGAGTTTTGACATGAACGCCTGTCGCTCCGGCGGGCAAATAGTGCTGCGGTTTGTCCAGGAAGGCTGTACCTGCTATATCCAGATGTACCCAAGGTTTGTCCTCATGGACGAAAGCACCGACAAATTGTCCAGCTGAAATCGTGCCACCCAAGCGTCCACCTGAATTTTTGATATCTGCAATCTTGGATTCATTGCGCTTAGCAAAATCTTTATCGTTTGGCAGTTCCCAGATACGCTCACCGGCCGCATCGGCAGCCTCCTTAACCTCCGCCAGGAAGTCAGCGTTGTTAGTAACGACGCCGGAATACTCTTCGCCCAGAGCGATCAAGCAGGCACCTGTCAAGGTGGCCAGATCAATTACTCGCTCACAGGCGAGATTATTAGTAGCATAATGCACTGCATCGGCCAATGTGAGACGCCCCTCCGCATCAGCATTGTCAATTTCAATGGTTTTGCCCGCAAGTGACTGGATGATATCACCGGGTTTATAAGCACCGCCCGAAACCAAATTCTCACAAGCCGCGATAACGCCGGTGACATTAGCAGCAGGTTTTATATTGCTCAGTGCCAGCATTGTGCCTATAACCGTAGCGGCACCGCCCATATCACTGCTCATTGTCTTCATCCCGTCAGAAGGCTTGAGTGAATATCCACCGGAATCATAAGTCAGGCCTTTCCCCACTATAGCAGTACATTCAGCAGTATCAGGATCTCCCTTGTATTCCATCACTATCAGGCGGGGACGTTTATCCGATCCTTGTGCAACACTTAGAAAAGCATGCAAGCCGATCTGACGTATTTCCTCTTCCTCATAAACAGTAACCTTTATACCCGCAGGCTCCAGGGCTTCTTTAGCTTTCGCGGCCAAAGTCTCCGGATAGATTACATTGGCAGGCTCATTAACCAAATCACGTGCCAAAAAGATACCTGTTATGAGCCGTTCTGCCCTCGTAATGCCCTCTTCGGCATCCTCTGCCCTGCCTTCGGTCAAAGTCAGATTAACTGTGATCTCCGGGCTTTCTTTTCTTTCAGTCTGGTATTTATCAAAACGATATGTCGAATGCAAAAAGCCCTCCGCCACCGCTTCCGAGCTCTTGAGATTTGTCAAATCGAAAAGCATCGGCAGTTTGACCTCAACTTCGGTCAAGCGGTGCTTGGACAAGAGCTGCCCGACATTATAGAAGGTTTCTCGCAGCCCCTCATAATCGAGCTTACCCAACTCGCCCAAGCCTACAAGAATATGTCCCGCGTTCTCCAGCGAGGGGAAGAAGAACACTTCACCGACATTGCCCTTGAAGTCTACCTTTTCTCTGGCATACTCCAGTGTAGGAGTTGACTCTTCCTGATCCGAAAAAACTAATTCGGTGGCTACACCACCACTGCCATTAACTACAAATTTCATCTAAACTCTCCTGTAAATAAATAAAATATAACTCCGTGAATAGGATATCTCAATTGTAGCAGAGATACGCTTTCTGTTGTTACGCTGGCAGCAGAGATACGCCTACGTCCCTTCATTACTCCCGCCTCAGCTGACCTGTGCGCTGTAAGGTCAGTAAGAGGGGTAACCCCAAGCCAAAGACAACTAGGGCTTGAGTAAGAGCAATAGATCCGATAGAGCCTAGAATCACAGGGAAACTAATCTCTTCCAAAAGAAGTAATGGCAGATACACCCCTACTGTTAAGGCGTTAACTATAATAGGCGGCAGCAACGCAATGATATGTCGCCAGTTAAATTCCTGCTTAGTAGCCTTCTTATCGGAAGGTACAAAAGGTTTCTCCGAGAGATTTCTATCCTGCTCCGGGGCGTTTCCCGAGAGATTTCTGTCCGGCTCCGGGGCGTTTCCCGAGAGATTTATGTCCGGCTCCGGGGCGTTTCCCGAGATATATTCGTGTTCATACGCTGCATTCCTTGAGCTGGTGGCCGGTGGATCAGCACTATTCTTCGAGATATCTACATATGAAGTTTCCACTTCCCGGCGCGGTGAACGCCATGTCGCTCCCAGCTTATAACTAAGATACGCAGCCAGAAGAGTGGCCAGGCTGCCACCTAGAATATCAACAATGCCAAGGCTTGAGGGATTAAGCAGATTTGCCAGCAGGCAGCCGACAAAAACTCCGGGAATCGCGGCAGCGTTCAGTATCGGCAAGACAGTCAGGGCTTCAGCTAGACGAAATTGTACGATGCCAAAGGAGAAATGTGCGAAAGGCAGGGTTAGCAGCACATAGAGTGCCGCAATAATCCCCGCCAAAGTTAAATCTTTTACTGATAATTCTCTCTTCTTAGTCTTCATCAAAATCTAGCTTCTTGAATCTGAGCAGAACCGACGCTGCACCGGGCACTGCATCATTCGCCACATCACTGAGCCGGGGAAATTACTCTCTCCACTAGAAGAGTTGTGTCGTGTCCGTTTATATTCCACTTAGTACCGGTGCGTTCTCCCAACTCCAGAATGTCAAGTGCCAGGGTTTCGGTTGAGATCTCTTCCTTGTTCGTTAAGAGCACAGTCTCTATCTTTGCGTCTGCTTCATAATAAAGTCGAATCCTGTCTAACACTTCAAAGCCGGCATCCTTGCGCATGTTTTGCACCTTGCTCACAATCTCGCGCATCAAACCCTCTTCAACGAGCTCGGCAGTAAGTTCAGTCGCCAGCGCTACCGTCAGATTTACATTAGACTCTGCGGCATAACCCGCGGCGGACTGCTCTTCGATTAGAAGATCTTCTGCGCTCAGCTCATAATTTGTACCGTCAATTTCCAAAGTAATAAAGCCCTTGCCCTTCAACTCAGCCATAGTCTCGCGGCCGGGGAGCTCAGACAATAATTTTTGAGCAGCGGGAATATCCTTGCCCATTCTCTGCCCCAAAGTTCTAAGTTGAGGCTTGAAGCTGTAGTCGAGCAGCTCGCCGGCTCCTTGCAGCCATCGCAGCTTCTTAATATTCAGCTCACCAAGCACGATCTCGACATATTCATCAGTAAGCCTATCCTCAGAGACGACCAAAATCTCACTCAAAGGCTGACGGTTTTTGATCGCGGAAGCATTACGAGCGGCACGGCCCAACACAACAATGTCGAGCACCAGCTTCATCTGTTTCTCAAGCTCCTGGTCGATCAGCTCCTCGTTATACACAGGGAAATCAGCCAGATGGACACTCTCCGGGGCTCCTTCAATCTTCTTGCCAATCAAATTCTGATAGATGGTTTCAGTAGTAAAGGGTATGAAAGGCGCGGCCAGCAAAGTAAGGTTCTTCAATACAGTGAAGAGAGTCAAATAAGCATTGATCTTATCTTGAGGCATTTCCGGCCCCCAGAAACGCTCACGATTGCGTCTGACATACCAATTGGAAAGTTCATCGGTAAAGTCCTGCAATGCTCTGGCGGCATAGAGAATATCGTACTTCTCCAGCCTGGTATCCACTTCCCTGATCAGGCTGTGCATGCGTGAGAGGATCCAACGATCCATGACACCCAGCCGATCATACTCCAGCTTATATTGCTGCGGGTCAAAATTGTCGATATTGGCGTAGAGTACATAGAAGGCATAAGTATTCCAGATTGTACCCATGAAACGTCTTTTGCTTTCATTGACGGCCTCTTCTGAGAAACGAGAAGGCAGCCAAGGCTGACTGTTGGCATAGAAGTACCAACGTACAGCATCCGCGCCTTCCTTGTCGATTATATCCCAGGGGTCGACGACATTGCCGATATGCTTAGACATTTTGATACCGTCTTTGTCCTGCACATGACCCATGACTATACAATTCCTATAAGTGTTCTTGCCAAAGAGCAGATTACTGATCGCATGCAGCGAGTAGAACCAACCGCGCGTCTGATCAACAGCTTCAGAGATAAAATCTGCCGGATGAGTCAACTCAAAGAGTTCATGGTTCTCAAAAGGATAGTGATGCTGGGCAAAAGGCATGGCGCCGGAGTCAAACCAACAGTCAATAACTTCCGGCTCGCGCTGCATCAGCCCCTGACACTCGGGACAGTTAATATGCACATCGTCTACATAAGGCTTATGCAGCTCGATATCGTCAGGACAGTTATCCGACAACTCCTTAAGCTCGGCAATGCTGCCGATAGCAATCTGGTGACAGCAGTCTTTGTTCAGACAAGTCCAGATGGGCAGAGGAGTTCCCCAGTAACGCTCACGGCTGATAACCCAATCGACGACTGATTCGAGGAAATTGCCAAAACGCCCCTTCCCTATCGATTCAGGGATCCAATTGATAAGGTTGTTCGTCTCGATCAGTTGATCTCTCAGCGCAGTCATACGGATAAACCAATTAGTTCTGGCATAGTAAATCAAGGCGGTGTCACAACGCCAGCAGAACGGATATGTGTGAGTAAAGTCCATACTGGAAATCAATTTGCCGTCGCGCTCTAATTTCTCAACGATTCCCTTATCAGCATCTTTGACGAAGGCGCCTGCAAAATCAGTCACATCCTCTGGAAAGGTTCCGTCCAGATTCACGAGCTGAACGAAGGGAAGGTCATTCTCGCATCCCAGGCGGGCGTCATCCTCACCAAAAGCAGGTGCGATGTGTACGATGCCGGTACCTTCAGTCAAAGTAACAAAGGGGTCAGCAACAACATACCAGGCATCTTTTTCAATCTGTTTGACAGTGTTATAGGCATAAGGCAGGATCGGCTCATACTTGAGCCCCACCAGCTCACTGCCGGGCAGAATCTCAACCACCTCGGCCTCTTCGCCGAAAACCGTGTTTACAAGCGCCTTCGCACAATAATAGTAAACATCCTTCTCGCTGCCATCGACATCGCGGGGCATCCTAAGAAGCACATAGTCTTCTTCGGCGTTTACGCAGAGGGCGACATTAGAGGGCAAGGTCCATGGTGTTGTAGTCCAGGCAGAGAAATAAGTGTCCTCCTTATCCAACACTCGAAAGCGGACATAAATGGATTCTTCCTCAATCTCCTTATAGCCCTGAGCAACTTCGTGGCTGGAGAGAGCAGTGCCGCAGCGCGGACAATAAGGCACGATCTTATGACCTTTGTAGAGTAAGCCTTTGTTCCAGATCTCCTTCAGTGCCCACCAGATAGACTCAATATAATCATTCTTATAGGTAACATAGGGATTCTCCATATCCGCCCAGAAACCAACACGCTCTGAGAGCTCTTCCCATTCAGTTTTATAAGTCCAAACACTTTTTTTACATTCCTGGATGAAGGGTTCAATGCCGTAAGCCTCAATCTCTTCTTTACCATTGATGCCAAGTTTTCTTTCAACCTCCAGCTCCACCGGCAGGCCGTGGGTATCCCAGCCTGCCTTGCGCTGAACACGGTAACCTTTCATGGTACGATAGCGAGGAATCAAGTCTTTGATGACACGGGTAAGAACATGACCAATATGAGGTCTGCCATTAGCAGTGGGCGGACCTTCATAAAAGGAAAATTCCGGACTGCCCTCTCTGTTCGAGACAGATTTCTCAAAGATATTCTGCTCCCGCCAAAAATCGAGAACTTTGCGTTCACGATCCTGGAAGTCAAGATTGCTGTCAATTTTTTCGTACATCAATTGTCACCTCGTATTATGTTATTGCGCTTATCATGTATCTGTTAGTGGCTAGAGCCAACAAGGAAGCCCGGATACCGGCCAATATGAGTTTTAACCGCCACCTGCATTGAGAAATTATATGTTTCTAAGCTTCCAACTGTCAATTATAGCAGAGTTTTGCCGATATCTGCTGTTTGCTTGCTTCTCGGCTTTGATTGGCATCAATACAACCGGGCGTAATGCTAATCTTACATACATCTTCCGGTGATCCTAATTGTAGTATTTAAGAGATTGCAAGTGTTAGAGCATAGAGAAACAGTGAAATAGTGAAAGACTCTTGCGGGCGTAATGTTAATCTCACATATATCTTCCGAGAGCCTTTATTGTAATATTGAAGAGATTGCAAGTGTTAGAGCATAGAGCATCAGTGAAATAGTGAAAGACTCTTGCGGGCGTAATGTTAATCTTTCATATATCTCCCGGGAGCCTTTATTGTAATATTGAAGAGATTGCAAGTGTTAGATCATTAAAGGAATAGTGGAGCACTGAAGTACTAAAAGATAGTGACCATTTCGGCATTGAAAAAATAAGAAGCCAGGGGGATCCGGGTTTTGAACTACCTATACTTTGTTATTTACATGATTGTGGGTATTGCTACTGCCCTGATTTCATATGGATTTCTGATTGAACCAAGACGCTTAAAACTTATCCACTACAAAATTAATTTGACGGGACTGCCTGAACAATGGCATGGCCGTAGAATTGTCTTTCTTTCTGATATTCATGCCGGACCATTCTATCCCCCTTCTCTGTTTGCCAAAGCCGTGAATGCGGTACAGAAACAAAAGCCGGACATCGTCTTGATTGGTGGCGATTTTGTCGAAGAACGGACAAATTTTAAGAAGGATGGCTTTAGGAGTGACTATGTCGCAGAACTGTCAAGATTGAAGGCTCCTTTAGGAAGCTACGCAATTTATGGAAATCACGATACAGAAGCATCTGAGAATAGAGTTTATGTCCATGATCTGCTAAAGGACGCTGGCATTACTCTTTTAGCTAATGAGGCAGTAAATATTGATGGCATAATTCTGGTTGGTCTAGAAGAATCTTATCATCAGAAGCCGAATTTGCAGGCTGCACTGGAGAGACTGAAAAGCAGAGAAAATGATGTCGGAGGTGCCAAAGGGCGAGATAACGTCCAAAATTTCAGAAGTGGCGGCACTACAGGACAAGATGGCGACCAAAATTACGGAAGCGGCGACACCAAAGGACAAGATTCACTCCAAGGAAATAGTCAGAGCGATACCCTGACGAAACATGATTCGCCCAATAATCACCCACAAAAAG
>DUPE01000084.1 GCA_012838475.1 Clostridiaceae bacterium | reverse complement strand
TGTCGTAATCCATGCCGTCAACCAGAACTATCTTGTTCTCCAGCAGTGAATAATCCTGAGCGGATTGAATAGTTTCGATCACATGATTAACAAAAATCATCCTTGATGTGTCATTGCCGAACACATCGCTGGAATCCTGTATCTCAAGGTATATGCGATCCAGTTGATCGCTCCAGCGTCCGACCGCACCTTGTGCTGAGCGAATCTTACCGTATTCGCTGGTTGGAGAGCCGGCAATATATTCAATCAAGTGATACAGCTCAAGGTCGGTAACCATGGAATCAACCACCAGCCAAGGGTCAGCATTCACCTGCCTGGTCATCTTTAAGGCAGCACCCAGATTGTGAAACTCCTTTTCCTGCCGGAGTTGAGTAGAATAACCCGTCAAAGCAGCTGTGCCGGTAGTGACTCCTGATGCTGAGAAAGCAGATAAGCGGCTACCGCCCCCTTCAGGATATAACCAACTGTAATTTCCCATACCCGGGACTCCAATCGGCACGAAGTCCAACCTCAGCACGCCCGGATTTATCTCTGCCAGTTGTAAATTTAAACTCTGCGGCAAAGAGCCAGGCTCATCTTGAGTGCTGCCAAACCAGATCTGATCCAACCATAGGGAACCTTGACCGGCAAAGCCCACATTTAACCAAATCTCGCCGCGCTGGCTTATTTGTCCCAGCACAAAAATAAATTGATGTCTTTCCCAGGAAGATCCAATTTTCTCAACAGTGTGACCGATATTCTCCATGTCTGAGCCTGAGAGCCAGGCGTGTACACTGTTATTTGCCAGCCCTTCCTGACGAAGATAAAGTTCAAGGCTATAGAACGACTCCGTCAACCCGTCACTATGTTCGAGATCAAGCTTTTGCGCTACTCTGGAATTGAGCCAGACGGGCATGCGATTATACATCGAGTTGGTCTTTCCGCCACTCGTAGATATGAGCAAATCCGGATCTGCAGCCTCGCCCTCAAAAGACAGCTTGACGCAGGCATCTCCCAAACTCAAAGCATCAGAGTTTACATTAGACTGACTGGTCAGAGATGATCCCTCTGAGACATACCAGACTCCGGTCTGAGAAGCAAGTTCGTTTTCTGCCTTCCCATCAGTTTCTTCTGTTGTAGGCGCTTCAACCGCGGGACTTGCGAGCGAACCGAAGGCCGGCGGGAATGCGTATTTCTCCAAGAAAACCAAGTCACCTGATTGTACAGAGCCAAACTCCAGTGCCGGACTAAAGGAAACAATGTCAGACATATTGGCCATCTCAAGGGAGCCGTTATTCAAGACGGCCAGCAGCCGTCCAGAAGCAAATGAAGTAATCGACTCAATATTCTGCCCTCCGAAATAGGGACTGACGACCAAATTTTCTCCCTGCGCACCGGATAACCAGGATTGGCCGGTCGAGGTCTGGAATAAGACTGCTTCATCAGCTAAACGAGCGCAGTTTACCAAAGTTGGCCAAACAATCCCTTCGTAGTTAGAGGATATATCTACATTCCTGACACCATGGACATCGGCAAGAGTATGTGGACTGATTTCAGTAAAGGTCAAACCATCTTTAGAATAGACCATGCCACCTAGAGTCCCGCACAAAACAAAGCCTTCATTGCTGCCATCGATTGCCAGCCAGTCTGTCGCAAGCGACATACCTTCAATCACAGAAAAGTTAAGATCGTAGCCACCGCTTAGAATCAGCCCATCATTACCGCAGATGATAATTCGTCCATCCCTGACGTAGATGTCATTTAGATCACTTGAATAGTCAAGATTGATCTCTTGCACGCTGGAAAAATCAATCAAGAAGAGTTTACCCTCATCGCCACAAACCAAAAAATAATATCTCCCTTGATTCGCAACTGCGACCACCTTGTTCATGTTCGCACCCGAGACGTAATCTCTGGCCCAGTCCCTGCCTTCGAGAGAAAAATGATAATTCCCGTTCTCTGCCAGGGCAATCCAACCGAGAGGACAGCCGGCAATAGAGATCAGCTTGGAATTATCGCCGACATTATGCAGTCTGGTATCTCCCTCCGGGGATATATCCAAAACATAACCATCGTCACCGCAGAGCATGACTCTATCATTGTATTCCGCAACCGCATTGAAGCTTACATCGGCAGGCACATCGGCAGGCAACAATATTTGTCTGGTGTTTTGCACTTGCCCCGCCAGGTAATCAGTGATATTTGCCTCCTGACGCAAAGTGATATTATCCTGGGTTTGGCTGTATATACGAACTTTTGCCCCGTCGTAGTAGTCTTTGCTGGTCTTTAAGGGATCATGAAAGGAGACACTGGGAATGACGAAAGTACTCTCAGTACCGTCAGTGGCAAGATAGCTGTTTTGCAGGACTTCAGGCTCAAACGCCCCTGACTTAAGCAGATTCCCTGACTGAATCTCCTCCAGATTAAGCCCAAAACCGGCGACAGGATCTCCGGAATAACTCTCGCTTAACTCAAACACTCTGTCTTCTACATCAAAATCTAGACGCAACACACTTCTGATAACAGCATAAACTGCCAACAGCACAAGCAACAAGCTGACCGCAGTCGTAATGATAATGCGTCTGCGCCATTTGAAATCTATGCGACCAAACACAGCTATACCTCAGTCCTTATGCTCTTTTTCGCCTTACTTCTTTCCAAAATAAGAAGAACCAAGAGAATCAGGCCTATAATGATGAACGCCATCTCGACCCAGAATAGAACCATACTGTCATCCGGCAAGCCCGCCAAACGGGAGAAAATGCCGCCGCCAAAAAAATTGTAGACCATATGCATGAAAATAGGGATAAGAATATTGCGCGTCAGCTCATAGACCAACGCCAGTACCAATCCCGGAATAATCACGAAAGCTATCTGGAAAGGCAAAATATGAAAGAGAGCGAAAACGATTGCAGACAGGAACACAGCCAGCCCGGCAGGGGCCACTCGTCTCACCTCTCCTTGCAGGATGCCTCTGAACAGTAATTCTTCCGCTATAGGAATCATTATCACAACTGCTAAAATCTCCAGCCAGAAATACCCATCCAGATGCTGCAGCGCTTCTGCAGCGTTGATGTAGTTATGATAATGCTCTTTGATAACCGGAATAAAATCACCCATATAGATTAATAAACTGATCCAAATCATGGAGATCCCTAACGATCCCATGATAGCAGAAAAGCCGGTCAGCCAATATCTGGCAGGAGCGCGCTCAGTCAAAAGGATATCAGGGTATTTGCGACTGCGGTATTTGAGATAGACAAGATAAATAGGTGACATCACCAACCCCAGCAGAACGGAAGACCAGTTCTGAGCTTGAGACTCAAGAAGCAGATGCTCAAATGCCTGAGTCTCAGAGAAGGCGGTCAAGGAGACATCATTAACTAAATAATGAATAACCGCAATCCCCATAGCTGCCAGATTGAGAAAAATCGCATGCAAAAGCATGAAGAGCAGAGGAGCAAGAAAAGTTAATGCATCTGCTCGCTGGCGCTTGAGATCAAAATTATCAGACACTGTATTCTCATTTAGGTTGAAATCCGGCTCCGGCAATATATCACCTCTGTTGATCCGCTATATACAAACAAGGATGTGTGCTCTCACACATCATCCAAGCGGGCTCTACAATTCAAATTTTGCCCTAATGCAACTATAAAGATTGCTGATAGCGACGAAAAAACTCATCAAAGGCTACATCCAGCTCTTTACGGTTGCGAATGGAAACAAAGACCTGGTCTCCGTTTTCGTCGCGATAGGTGCGCATGATGACTAATTCAGGCTCAGGATGTGATCCTATGTCAGGCTCGAAATTATACATGACGGCATATAAACGCCCGCTGATCTGAAAAGAATCGATCATCGAGACATAATATTCCCGACCGCGTTTTTCATCGGCCAATACCGCCAAGACTTCGTCATGGCCTGCCTCAGAGAGCCCTGTAAATTGATTATTTAAGCTATCTGATCGACCCGTAAGTCTTGCTCGCCTAGCAGCCTTTGTTGTCCTAATCGGTCTCGTCGCCTTCGTATTCTTCGTCGGTTTCCGCATATTCTTCTAGCAGACGATCATACTCGTCGTAAACCCGGTCATTTTCGTCTTCTTCAAGGCTCATCAGACAAACCTCACCGTCTTCTTCCTCAACAATGCGAGTGATAACCCATTCACCATAATTCTCGTCATCCTCGTCTTCAGTGACAGTGAGCAAGACGCAATAGACATTGTTATCAAATTCAAACTGATCTACCATCTCGAAAGAATACTCTTCGCCGGTCTCAGTATCCTCCATCACTATCAAAGCGCCGTCATCGAGGAACTCCTCGTCTTGCTCCGGAGCAAAACCCTCATCATTAGCAGCGAAATAAAACAAATTATGGAATAGCATAGCTAACCTCCCAATAGTCGTAGTTATAGATAAACTAAAGTATAGCATATGTGCTGAGCAAAAAAGGAGATTCTACGCAACAGATTTAGCGAAATTCAACAAATTCTTGAGAAGAAAAATCTCAACCGCAGAAGTGGTCCTTAGAGTCACTTCCTTCTCACCATTCATGTCGGTTATTTCGTTGCTGATCAAGCCAACTCTGCAGAATAATCTCAGCCGCAATCTGATCGACAACCGAACGTCTCTTCTCGCGCTTGATATTTGCTTCCTGCATGATTCTGGTCGCTAAAACTGTAGTGTAACGTTCATCGGCGAAAACCACTTCCAGACCGGTCTTGCTCCTCAAAGAGTCCGCAAAGTCTCTAACTATCAACTCAGAAGTACCTACCTGACCATCGGTGCGCCGGGGCAGTCCCAGGATGATTCTGCGGACATCATATTCAGCGCAGATCTCGGCTATGCGTTCCAGAACTCTGGTATTATCTTTTCCCTGCCAGTTAATACTCTCCAGACCACTGGCAATGATACCCAAGGGATCGCTGAGAGCAATGCCAACTCTGCGTTCACCGTAATCAATACCCATACTTCTGCCTTCGACCATAACCCACCTCTTGCATATTCATGCTGACCAAACTGTCTTTACCGATAATTTTTATTTACACCTATCTTTCACCTGCAATCCCAGGAAAGCCGAATTACCATATTTTGATCGCAAAATTAGGACAGCTGGCAGCACAGTAACTACATAGGATGCAGCGAGACTCATCTACAACCATCCGACCATCGGCCAGTCGTAATGCTTTGCTTTTGCAACGTTTTGCACATTCACCGCAGCCGTCACACCAGCTTTCAATCATCAGCTTTCTCGGAGTTGCATCAGTAATATCTAATAAAGCGGGGTTCGGCTCCCGCCCGGAAAACCAGTCAATATTGACATCAACTTCCTCTTGTGTGCCCATACCCACGGACCACGAAGAAACGAAGTCAAGACTTAATGCTGTCTTTACCGCTTCTGCTCGTTGAGATAACAGATGCCCACCGGCAAAGAGCTTCATGCCTAAAACACCTAAACCTGCGCGGGCTGCATGCTCTGAAGCCTCTTCCATTTCCTGCCAGCTTCCGTCTAAAAGGCCGATACCGGTACGGTTTATTAAGGGGAAGACAAAATCTGCTTCTTTATAGCATGCCGGAATCTGCAACTCCTCTCGCTTGCTTATTGAACTGTAATCATAATTTTCCGCATTACAAGCGTTATGCTTATCAGCAACATAAGTTTCAGCCTTGGACTTGTCATCTGCCTTTGCTCGCTGTTCGTCTACTTCTATACGGCCCGCTCTCTGCCCTGGCACTTGATCTGCCTTGATACTCCCAGTACCAACTTTGGCTCTTGCCAAGCTTCTCACTACAGATACGGCATGGGTAGAAATTCCCACAGCATCTATCTTCCCCTGCTCTTTTAATTCCAGCAAAGCACAAAAAGCCTCCTGATGCCCGGCCAAGGTCAGTGGACTCTCTTGTTCGTGCAGCATGAAGGCTGTCAAATGATCTAGATCGAGTGCTCTCCTGGCAGCGTCAAAATCCTGTCGGGCGCTGCTGGCAGTATATGCATATGTTTTGGACATTATATGGGGAGGATTGGCAAGCCGGTTCAGGGCTGCCTTGATTTGGTCATAGTTGTTATAGAGGTCTGCAGTATCCAGCCAATTTATACCCTGATCTACTGCATAGGCAATCAAATTGCCTGCCTGCTTGACAGGCAGATTATTCTGCGACGGTGAGACAGTCAGGGTCCCTAATCCCAACACAGTTAACTGGAGTCCGGTCTCTCCCAGAGACGATAGTTTAAGAGGAGATTCAAGCATGTATATAAGGGCAGTTGTGATAAGCGTTATAGGCGTTCAACATAGTCACGTAAAATAACCTCAAGCAGCTCATCGCGTTCCATGCGCCTGATTACACCTCTGGCTCCATTGTGATTCGTAATATAAGTCGGGTCGCCGGAGAGAAAATAGCCAACCATCTGGTTTATCGGATTGTAGCCTTTTTCCTCCAAGGCAGTCATCACCTCAGACATGATCTCATAAGCACTCTGGCGCCGATCCTGGCCAATTTCAAATTCATTTGTCTCTGAACTGATCATGGGAGTTCACCTCCTTAGTTCCATTAAGCATAACACGTTTCTTAGCTAAATTTGCATGAACAAATACTTTTTTTGTTTTAAGAAGATGTCTGCTAAATATAGTTGCGCTTATTGTCTTCGTCGGAATCGCACAGTGAACCAGTGCCGTAAAGATAACCATCTTTATACTCTTCCAGATTTACCAGGAAAATGTCTCCGGGATGAGCCTTGCTGCCAAAATAATTAATCTGGAACCTGCAAGGCAGATACGTCCTGGTATAGCCTTCACCGATCCCCGGAGAAATCTCCCGCTCCAACAATACGAGCGTACTGTCCCCAATCCTACGGCTGCAATACGCTGCCGACAAATGGTCAGACAAATCGAGCATTTCCTGTGTACGTTCCTTGGCAATTTCAGAAGGCACTTGATTCGGCATAGATGCCGCGGCGGTTTCACTGCGCCTCGAATAAGGAAAGACGTGGATCTTCGTGAAGCCTACTTCCTGACATAACTCAACTGTCTGTCTATGGTCTTCATCAGTTTCGCCGGGGAAACCGCACATCACATCAGTAGTTAAGGCAGCCTCCGGCCAAACAGATCTCAACATAGCAGCTACTTCACGAAACTTAGCCGAATCATAGTGTCTGCCCATTCTCTTGAGAACGGCATTACTGCCACTTTGCATAGATAGATGGAAATGCGGACACAAATTCTCAAAATGAGATATGCTCTCAACAAATTCAGAGGTGATGCGCGCCGGGTCCAAAGAGCCCAGCCTGATTCTAGTCAAACCTTTGATACTGTTCAAACTAGCCAAAACCTGTGCCAGGTCAGAATTTTGTCCGTGAAAATCATCGCCGTATGAGCAGATATGGACACCGGTCAGAACAATCTCACGATAACCTTGACTTACCAGGTCAGTAGCCTCTGCTACAATACTGTCCAATTGCCGGCTGCGCACCGGTCCCCTGGCCAAACAAATTGTGCAGTAGGTGCAACGGTTATTACAGCCATCGCATATTTTAAGCTGAGCTCTGCTGTCTGAAGGGGTAACGCTAACTTGCGGATCCTCAAAAACACTGCCATCCGAATCTTGGCTATCAGCAGCCAGTTTATCAGCCAATTGCCAGGCTGAGCTGCTGATAGAAGACAAATCACGTCCCCGCTCCTCAAGCAGCTTCAGTACTTCTTTAACGATCAGATTTCGTCCTGTGGTGCCGATACAAAGGTCTGCCCATTCGTCCAAATCAGATAGTTCGCTCTC
>DUPE01000202.1 GCA_012838475.1 Clostridiaceae bacterium | reverse complement strand
ATTAAAGAAGATTGCAAGGGGAGGATCAATTGTGAAGTTAAATTTCATTACTATTATGGTCAGGAACATGAAAAAAACTCTAGATTTTTATGAAGGAGTAATGGGAATGGAGATCAAGAGAAGATTTAATACGGAGGCTGGTGAGATTGTCTTTATGGCTCATCCGGGGGAGTCGACTATGCTTGAATTTATCGAATTCCCGGGATATGAGACAGTTCAGACAGCGGGGCTCGTTATGAGTTATGCTGCTGACAGCCCGCTGGAAGAGAAACAGCAACAGATAATCGAGGCGGGATATTCCCCGTCAGAGATAATTGACAACTCACAAAAACCCAGGTACTTCACCGTCAGTGATCCTGATGGCATTTGTGTTGAAATAATGGAATAAATATGTTTGTTGAAGGCGCATAAATCGCGGTTCGGCGTCAGCCCACGAGTGCCCCAGATGGCATCTGCGTCGAGATTATGGAACAAGCAAGCACAGCCTGCATGTGAGTCGGCAACAAATATTTTCCCTCAGACACAGTGAAAAAATATCTGTTTCCGGCTGCTAAAAACGGGCTTCTTTCTATTCCTATATCCTGCTGCTGACGCTATGCCTGAACCTGCTTTCCGTGGTACCTGCGTTGGAGTTCAAAGACTTGTTCGGCTAACTCAGGAACAGGACCGTCAACTTGAGCATCGCGAATGACTTCCTGAACAGGGAGATTCTTCACAGGTGACTGCTCTACGCCCAGCATATTCAACCATTCGACAAGTTGCTCTGAGCTGCTGGCATAGACTATCCTGCCCAGGCCTACCCAACCGTGAGCGGCAGCGCACATCGGACAGTGCTCGCCTGATGTATATACAGTCGCACTTTTCCTCTCTGCGGGAGTCATATTCTTAGCGGCCCAACGAGCTATGGCAAATTCAGGATGCCGAGTGCGATCGCCGCTGCTGATGCGGTTATGATCTTCGAAGAGCACTTCCCCCTCGCCGGAGACCAGCAGGGAGCCGAAGGGCTGATCGCCTTCATCTAAGGCCATTTCAGCCAGCTCTATGCATCTATGCAGATGATGAATGTCAGTATCACTAATCATTGTTTTTCCTCCCTATATTGTAATTAAGTCAAGACATGCTATTCTGCAATTATGTTGCATATTCCGTAAAGAGTCGATATTTATAGATAATTATATAAGCCATACAGATCTTACCATCTTAAAAGGCTGAGGTTTGATTTGTTTGCTGCATAAGGAAGATCCACTTGGTCTTGCCCACCTAAAAAGTCCACATGGCGCTCCACATGGAGCTTTATTGTACTGTGAACCATGCTAAGTAGCACTATTTAGATTTTTGCACTTCTCATACATGTAATATGCCACAACTACGCACCAATTGCAGCATTGTGTTCCATTCTACAGTTGTCGATAGTATTGGTCATTCAGAACAATAACTATATATGATTTCAGTTAAGTGAAATTTTAACATCTTGATTTTAAATGTATAAAGGCACAAAGTATGATATCTTCTTAATGTGTGCAAGAGTATATATAAATTGGAATCACAATCTTTGATTGCTCAGAAAGTGATGGGCAATCTTTATGATTGTCTGGTTTTCAAGTTGGAGAAAGTTTGGGGTATCTTATGAAAAAATATAATATCATGAAATCTTTATTGAGCTTAATTTTAAGTGTGAGCATGATTTTAACCGGTTTAGGCTTAACCGTGCATGCCAGCACAGTCAATGCAGTTAGCGATCTGCCGGATACAGAAGCATCTATTGGAGAACCTGCCCCGGGTGAACCGGAAGGGACAGCTACCTCTCCCGGAGAGACAGGGAACGAACTACCTGCAGGGACGAACGAGCCCGTGTCAAGTGAACCGGAGCCAGGCGAGCAGGAGGGCGAGTTTACAGACGGAGAGAAAGATAGTGATCCGGGTGCTATCGATGGTGCGAAGAAAGAGTCGGGTGGTCTGACAGCGGGACCACTTATGTTGCCCGGTTTTGAAGTTTCCGGCAGAGACATTGGCTTGTTTTCTGCTATCACGGATAATTTAATTTCTGATTTTGAGTTGACTATTATTTCAGATGATTCTACGGTTGTAGTCAAAGATAAAGATGACGATGACTATCAAGACCACGAGTTTGATGTAGAAAAACTTAATTCGATAAAGCCCTTATAGTTGGTGTAAATTGAAAAAGTGAGTCATGCCCCCACTCTTTGCTACAATGGTTTTAGCAAAAAATCATAAGCTAGGAGCAGAAACATGACTCAGCTAAATATTACACTAAGTGAAGAAACTCTTAAAGAACTAATGCTTGGCGACCGTGACGAAGCGGTAAGAAAATTGCTGGAATCAGTATTTAACGCAGTATTGAATGCGGAGGCCAGCGAACAGGTGGGAGCTGATCTTTACGAACGCACAGATGAACGCCTGACCTATCGCAACGGCTACAGAGAACGGCAATACAAGACCAGAGTAGGCACCTTGGATCTGCTCATCCCCAAGCTTCGTAATGGCACTTTCTCGACCACTCTCTTTGCCAATTACGAGCGAAGTGAAAAGGCCCTGGTTCTCTCGCTGATGGAGATGGTGCTGCAAGGCATCTCCACGCGCAAGGTTTCCATGATAACAGAGACCCTCTGCGGCAGCAGCTTTAGCAAGAGTACAGTCTCGAAGCTTTGTGAGGAACTTGACAAGGAAGTGGAACAATTCCGCAAACGTCCATTAACTAAGGCTTATCCCTTTCTCATTGTTGACGCCATCTACGTAAAGGCAAGAGATAACGGCAGTGTAAAGTCTAAAGGTCTGCTTGTAGCAATAGGAGTCAACGAGGACGGTCATCGCGAGGTATTGGGTTTTAAAGCCGGCGATGGCGAGAGTTACGAGATCTGGTCCAGTTTCTTTTCTGAGCTGAAAGGGCAAGGACTTCGGGGAGTTGATTTAGTCACTTCCGACCAGCATAAAGGTCTGGTTAAGGCAATCCGAAAGCAGTTTGAGGGGGCATCCTGGCAACGCTGTCAAACTCACTTCTCCAGGAATGTTCTGGACAAGATGCCCAAGAAAACACAAAGAGAGGTCAAGCTTCGTCTGAAGGATATTTATAATAGTCCTGAACTTGAAGAAGCAAGGGAAAGAAAAGAAGCGCTTTTGGACTATCTGGAGGAACATGCTCCCAAAGCTGTTGAAACCTTCGATTCCGGCTTTGATGACATAACAGCAGTATTCCAGCTTCCAGAGGCCTGCAGGAGACGCCTGAGGACCTCCAACAGCCTTGAAAGAGTGAACCAGGAGTTAAGGCGCAGGGAACGAGTGATCCGCATATTCCCAAACGAGGCAAGTATTGAGCGTCTCCTCGGAAGTCTTTTGATAGAGATGCATGAGAACTGGATCAGTGGAAGAAGATATATAGATACGGAAGCCTACTATGGGGCCCGCGAAAATTTTTCTAATACCTCTGCAGAGGTATTAGAAAAACCAGCAGCATAACAGAACACATTGTGGTAAAGGAATTTACACCAACATTTAGGACTTGACTCTTAATTCAGTACAAATAGTATATGGTCTGACAAAACCCAATGTATTGGAAGTTGCAGCAGGGGATACCTATACCATTGATCTGCCTGAGTTCTTTGATAAAGATCATGATACCAGCTCATCCCCGACATCAATCATAATTGAGGACGTACAAATTGGTACATTCATAATCAAGAATGGTCAAGTAATCATCACTTTTAACGAACATGCGGACGATTTTGATAATCAAGAATTTTTTGTCAACGTTTCGGGCACATTTGATACTGATGTTTTCTTAGGGGTTGAAGAAGTAGATATTATAGTTCCATATAGTGATGGAACTTCTTTCGAAGCGACCATCCGTGCCGAGCAAGAAGAGTATGAAGGCGAAGACAAGAAGACACCGGGAATAGGTTATTATTTTAACGACCAAGATGAAAAAGTATATCTAGGTGAAGATGGCAAGAATCCAACCCATGTAGATTGGACAGTTCGTGTCAACGACAATGCGGAAACGCTCTCGAATGTCAAAATCGTTGACGGATTAGGTAGTGGCTTAACGCTTGTTGCTGACAGCTTTGTTGTGGAGAGGATTATCCGGGATTATCAGAATAATGAGACTAAAGAAGTTGTTCCTGAAGGGGAGTACACAGTTACGCCTGATGATGTCGGACCGGGATTTACTCTTGAATTTATAGATGACAACATAAGTCACGCCTACGACATAACGTATACAACAGCATTGACAAAGCCGGATGGTGGTGGTGATCGTGACTTTAATAATACAGCCAGAATCATCTATGAAGGCAATACAGAAGGCAAAGACGTTAGTAATGAATTTGAAGGCACATGGTCTGAGACTCTGCCTGTTATCGTAAAGGAAGGATCTGCTACCGATGATCCACATAGGCTTGATTGGACAGTCAGATATAATTTCGGCAAAGAAAATCTGGGTACTGTAACATTAACTGATACTTTATCAACAGGGCATGGGGCTCTCATTCCAGGAACTCTCCTTGTTTACGAAGTTAATACGGATATAGACGGAAACATCGTTGGAGAATTAGGTGATCCAATAGACGATGAAGATTTAGATATCGACATCGACGGCGGAACCTTTTCAATCAATGATCTAGATGCTAATGGTAAGGCTTACTATATTACCTTCTCAACCTCAGTGCCGGTAGGCCTCAATGATGTGGGAATTACAAACACCATTGCGGATGATGCAGGTGATGACCCCAACACTGCTTCTGACACTGTAACTGTTAATACTATTCCCACCGGTGGAAAAGTTGGTGAGCAACTGGTCGATGAAGAAGGTAATCCATATATTGAGTGGACGATTACCATGAACACTGAAAAGGTCAATGTCGGATCTATTAGGGTTTATGATGTCTTCAATCCGGGCGGAACAAACCCTGATTATTTGGATTTTGATACGAGTGATACTTCATTGTTTGAACTTTATAAAGACGGAAATAAAGACGAAAATCTGATTAGTTACGATGATTTTTCTATATGGGATTATACTCATACGGAAGATGATGAGCACAACGGCAAAACAGGCTTTGAATTGCTGATACCGAATGCGGGTCCACATAAATATGAGTTTGTTTATCGCACCTATTACACCGTAACAGGAATGAATCAGCCACATCTGGCTAACGAAGCGACCTTGTTGTTCCTGCAAGGAGGAGATGGAAGTGGTCCGGGAATAGGAGATCCTATCCCTGGAACTAGTCCCGACTATAGCATTACAGGACCAAAAGCCGGAATCGAGAAATCTGGCTATTATGTTCATCCTGAAAACACGGTTGGAACTGAAGACGAAACAACACAACTTATCCAGTGGTCAATTGTCATAAATGAGAGCAGAATTCTATTTGATGAGCTAGAAGTGTCAGACAAACTGACCTCCGACAACAAAGCCAATTTCACATATGATCAAACTTCATTTGTGGTTGAGGATATCAGCAATGCTGCATCTCCTGAAACATTAACTAGCGGTGATGATTATACTTTGACTTTTGATCCTGATGGTAGTGGATTCACAATTACATTTATTGATTATGATTCGAGCACTGGAAAAGGTATCCTGCCCAGTAATGCAAAGTTTAGAATCAGCTATACGACGTCAGTTGATGACACAACAAATCTTGAACATGAAAATGAGGCATCACTCGTCTGGCAGGGAGGCACAGAGAAAAAGGGAGACACAGTTCCGGAGCGTACATCCGGAATCGATAAAGCCGCGGACATTACGATAGATGCCAATGGCAATAAGATCATAAATTGGACAATCGATTTCAACAGCGAAGAGAATGTTTTGAAGAATGTAAAGCTGACGGATAAATACTCCTCTGTCGGTTCAAAACCGGAAGAAAGCAGCATCAAGCTTTATAAGCTGGTAGGTTTCGACTATGTGGAGCAAACGCTTGCTGGGACAGCAATAACTTTTGATGATGATGAAGGTACTTTCACTGTAGATATTGGTGACATTGATGCAGTGCCTTACAGGCTTACCTATACCAGCACTTTATCAGCTGCGCAGGAGCTGGAGAATGCAGTCAGTAACTCTGCGAAGATTACCTATACAGGCAACACAGAAGGTGAAACAGACAGCAAAGAAATACCGAAGCCAGAATTAGTCATTGATAAGAATGCGACTGATCTTGAGAAACCAAGTGCAGATAACGATCTCACAAAACCTCAAATTTCCTGGAGCATCGCAGTCAATATTGGCGAGGACAGCACTAATCCAAACAACATAGTTAATCTTCAGAACGCAGTTCTAAAGGACATCATTCCTGGCGATCAATCGCTTTTGATAGATACGATTGTGGTGTCACGAGTTGGGGATACTGATTTTGTGCTAGATGATGACGCTATTACTGCAGGCGAGAATGATTTTAGTATTGAACTCCCGGACGGTGCCTATGGGTACCTCGTGACCTTCAAGACAGAGATCCTCGAATATCCGGCCTTTTCATATGCTTACAGTGATGAGATTGAAGATTTAGGCTT
>DUPE01000069.1 GCA_012838475.1 Clostridiaceae bacterium | reverse complement strand
CTATTTTTACCGTTGGTATTTTTATCCTGCTGCTCATCGGCATTTTGTATTGGTATTTTGGCACTGAAAGTGGAATGTCAATTCGCGCTACCGGAGCAAATATCAATATGGCGAAGGCGCAAGGAATTAATACCGGCTTCAATGTCATCTTAGGGTTGATGATCGCTAACGGATTGGTGGCACTTTCAGGTGCAGTATTGACCCAGTATCAGGGGTTTGCCGATATTAATATGGGGCGGGGAGCGGTTGTAATCGGGCTGGCCGCAGTTATCATTGGAGAAGCTCTCTTTAGTTGGATCTTTAAGAACTTCGCCCTGCGTCTGCTTGGCACAGTCTTGGGAGCTGTCATTTACTATATAGTGATTCAAACCATCCTCTGGCTGAGACTTGATCCCAACTATCTGAAGCTTTTGACTGCCCTGGTAGTTGCGGTCTTCCTTGCCGTTCCACACTGGAAATCTAAGTTGTCAAATTTGACCTCAAGACAGAAGGAGGTCAAAGATGCTTAAGATAAATAACATCAGCAAGACCTTTAATCCCAATACCGTCAATGAAAAGAAGGCTTTGATTGACCTGAAGATATCACTGAAGGATGGTGATTTCGTCACCGTTATCGGTGGTAATGGTTCAGGAAAGTCAACGATGCTTAATGCTGTGGCCGGAGTTGTTGCGGTTGACAGCGGTAAAATTTCTATCGATAACGTCGATGTGACCAGATTGCCTGAGTATAGGCGTGCTGCGTATATCGGCAGAGTGTTTCAAGATCCTATGATGGGTACCGCAGCCAATATGCTGATAGAGGAAAATCTGGCACTTGCCTATCGCCGTGGCGGGCGCCGAGGCCTTAAATGGGGAGTAACGAAAGATGAGCGCGATCTCTACCGCGGGCAGCTGGAACCCTTGAATCTTGGCTTGGAGGATCGGCTTTCTGATCGGGCGGGAACACTTTCCGGTGGTCAAAGACAGGCTCTCACCCTATTAATGGCGACTCTGAAAAAACCGAAGCTTCTCCTTCTGGACGAGCATACAGCAGCACTGGACCCCAAGACTGCTAAGACGGTCCTAACAATCACAGAGCAGATAATCGAGAGAAACAATCTAACTACTCTGATGGTGACTCACAATATGAGAGATGCGATCGCACTGGGCAACCGTCTGATCATGTTTTATGAAGGACGTGTTGTTGTCGATGTGGCAGGGGAAGCAAAGAAACAACTTACGGTGGAAAAGCTCCTGCAGATGTTTGACAGCGCCAGTGAGCATGGAGCTGTTGAAGACCACATCCTGCTGCCCTGTTAATTGTCAAATTTACCCGCTCGACATTCGTCGGGCGGGTTTTGTATGCTATACTTTCCACGATCAGCAAAGGCGTATTACCGGGCCATCTACAAAGGTACATTTCCGTATGCTGGCAAGGGCAGATTTCCAGTAGCCGGTAACGGCAGATTGCTAGTCGCCGGGTGAATGCATATTACCGGTCTGTCGGTGCAGGAATATTGCTATCAGTGCTGCTATTGAATAAATCGATATCATGAGGAAAATGGTGTGAAAGAAGAGCCAAACAAGGACAAGAGTTCTGATGGGATAAACAGTTCTTCGGAAAGCCTTGTTTCAGAGAATCCCGAACAAGATGATGAGCTCGATCAGAAGAAGAGATCCTCACGGAATCAGGTTGTGCGCTCCATTGGCTATCTTACCCAAATAGGGATTACGATCGTAGCTACAGTCATGCTCGGTGTATTTCTGGGCAGAGTGCTGGACAATTGGCTGGGCACATCACCATGGCTATTGCTACTTTTCTCCCTCCTGGGAGCTGCAGCAGCGATCAGGGCCTTATTTGACATGTCCAGGGGCAAAAAGTAATTACTCTGAAGACGCCTCGCTCACATACATCAAACTAATTATCACGAAGATATACGTCTGAATGAATCCGATCACGACATCAAAGAAGGCATGGAACAGCGCCGGAACACCTATCTGGACAAGCCAGGGCGTCAGGGCGTAATAAAGTGTCAGGATGATTGTACCTGACAGCACATTGCCAAAGAGCCTAAAACTCAAAGAAAGCGGCTTGGCCAGTTCACCGATTAGATTGATCGGGAAGAACACGAAATGAGGCTCAAACAGGCTCTTAATATAGTAGCCTCCACGGGTACTCAGCCCCCTGAGCACCATGATAATAAATGTCGCTATTGCCATTGCAAAGGTTGTTGCCCAGTCGGCGGTGGGAGCCCGCAGTCCGAAGGGGCTAAACAGACTTGACGAGAGAATAAAAACAAAGACCGCAAAGAACCAGGGGACTACGATCCTGTTGTTTTCGCCGACAGATTGAATAGCGAAGTCGTCAAATTTTTCTACAACTGCTTCAATGATGTTTTGGGCACCGGTGGGAACAGTAGCGAAGGATCTCATCCTGATTCGCATGATAATTGCCAAAAGAATAAGGATACCCATAATAATCCAGGTATTAAAAATTGTTTCGGTAATCCAAATTTCCACACCGGAAATTTCTATTAACCAGAGATTCTTAATATTAATCATTTAGTCTCCCTTTCTTAGCAGTCAATTGCCGACTCACCGGACTCCGTATTGTCGGCTTTAGCTTCAGTGGTGCGCAAATTGTCAGCAATAATTTGATCTGTTTCCGGTTCGCCGGTTTTTACCTCTGCAGATTCGAAATTTCCGGTTTCCGCTTCAGCGGTGCGCAAATTGTCAGCAATAATTTGATCTGTTTCCGGTTCGCCGGTTTTTGCCTCTGCAGATTTTTTGTTGCCGGTTTCTGATTTGCCGTCTTTTGCCTTGCTTACTTTATAATTTGCAACATATATGGCAGGGTGGAAAGATAATATTCCTGCTGCTGTGCCCCACAAGCTGATTTGTGGTATCAGGGCTCCTAACAACAGTGCGGCAGCAGTTAAAACCAGACTGCCCATTTGTTGAGCCACAATATGGTTTTTTGCTTGTTGCTGCTCCATAGCGGAAATTTTCTTGACCGCTCTCTCCAGCAAAACAACCTTTGCGATACTAACTGCTGCCCCTATCAGAACCCCGAACAAAAAAGGTAAAAACCCTAAAGAACGATAATAAATAATTGACCCTGCTATAAACAAGAGAGCAATTATCAAGATGGTTTGGATCATTCTTTTTGCGACTTTAGACAAATTCATAGCTACGCTTCTGTCAACTCCTGATTTCTATCTTAGCAGTTCCCGGAGACGCACTGTTTAGTCAGGCCCCGGATATCATACTTAGACACTTTCATCTATCTTTTCATTCCGTCACCATTCTTGCGTGACAGATACTATTCCTCATCCTCGTCTTCCGGCTCATCGAAATAACCTTCATCCTGCATATGTAGGTTAACTTCAATGCGGACATACGATCTGCGCAACATAACCTGAACTCTTCTGATGCTGGCAAAGTCCTGTTTCTCGGACAAGGCTTCCTCTGCTTCCTGACGGTCTCTTTCCGCTCTTTCCAGATCAATCTCTTCCGGCAGCTGAGCAATGGTGCTAAAGATATTTACACTCCGATTGTTTATCTCGGCGACACCGCCGAAGACGGCCAGTTTCTTCTCAACATTGTTATTAATTATGCGCAAGGTGCCGTCGCCTAAAACAGTAGAAACAGGTGCATGGCCGGGAAGAACACCCAGATCGCCGTCGACACAGCGCATGACGACCATATCGGCTTCTTCTTCGAATTTGATTCCTCGAGGAGTGGTTATCGTCAAAGCCAATTTTTTCTTGTTCGCTGTGTTTTTCTCTTCTTCAGCCACTTTATCAACTAACACTTTCTGCTGCTTCTATATTCCGACAATGATGCTGGTTATTTAGGGATCAGCTGCAATACGTCTTATGCGCCTTCTTATCCTTTTCCAATCTACGAATTCTTATATCTTTCGACTACTTCTTCGATAGGACCGGCATTAAGGAAAAATCCTTCCGGTATATCGTCATGTTTTCCTT
>DUPE01000044.1 GCA_012838475.1 Clostridiaceae bacterium | reverse complement strand
TTGGCGGCGGCCCTTCCGGGCTCTCTGCGGCTTACTTTCTCCTGCGTGAGGGTCATGACGTCACTGTCTACGATGAGAATCCGGAATTCGGCGGCATGTTACGCTACGGCATACCGGCTTATCGCCTTCCTAATGACATTATTTCTCAAGAAGTGCAGTTGATTGCAGACATGGGTGCAGTGCTGATTTCTGACACCGGGATCGGCAGCGATATAACTTTGGCTTATCTGCGCGAGAATTATGATGCGATATATATTGCCGTTGGCATGTGGAAGAGTATAGCGCTGGGGATTCCCGGTGAAGGGCTGCAAGGAGTTTACGGAGGCATTGACTTTCTTTATGAATTCGCTTGTGGTCGTCCACCGGAAATCGGTGAGAAGGTGGCCGTTATCGGCGGTGGCAACACTGCAATGGACGCCGCCCGCACTGCTGTTCGCATGGGGGCTGAGGTCACCGTGCTTTATCGCCGCACCAGAGCGGATATGCCGGCCGAGGAGATTGAAATTGTGGAGGCCGAAGAGGAAGGTATTAAGTTTTTGTTTTGCGTCAGCCCCGCAGAGCTGACCGGCGAGGAGGGACACCTGCACAGCATCAAATTACAGAATATGTGCGCCATCGCCCCCGCAAACCCTGGAGAACGCAGCAAAATTGAGCCTATCGAGGGTGCTTTCACCGAGTTGGAGCTGGACGGCCTGATCGTAGCCACCGGCCAGGGGACAGATCTGGCCGGGCTGGAGGACATTCGTACTGACCAGTGGGGCCTGATCGACGTTGTGCAAGGAACTTATCAGACATCGCTACCGGGAGTGTTTGCCGGCGGCGACGTAATCGACAACGGCAGCAAAATCGCCATTCAGGCGATCGCTGACGCCAAGCATGCCGCGTATGTGATTTCCAACTATCTGCACGGTCAGCGAGTTGCCTATATAACTGATTACCATGTAAGACGTGACGATATTAGCAAAGAAGAACTGCTGGAGACCTACACCACGGCCGAAAGTGCCAAAATGGGCCATTTGTCTCCGGAGTCCAGGTGTGATAGTTTCCAGGAGTTTATGCTTGGCTATACAAAGGAGCAGGCGAAGTATGAAGGCGAACGTTGCCTTGAGTGCGGCTGTATGGATTACTTTGAGTGCGATTTGTTCGACCAATTTAATCGCTATGATGTCAAGCCGGAACGCTTCGCCGGGCAAATGAATGACTTTGATCACGACAATGAGCATCCGCATATTATGATTGATCCCAATAAGTGCGTGCTGTGTGGCATGTGTGAGCGCGTCTGCGATGAGGTCATGGGCGTCTTTGCTCTGGGTCTGGCTGATCGTGGCTTTGAGTCTCGTATGATGCCCGCAGCCGGGCGTCGTCTGCAAGATACAGACTGTATCTCCTGCGGTCAGTGCGTTGCGCTCTGCCCGGTCGGAGCTCTGCAGGAGCGTCGACCGGTGCCTAAGCAAGTCCCGCTGTACAGTGCTCGAATCTTGACAACATGTACGGGCTGTTCACTTGGCTGTGCTCAGATTTTGGAGAGCACAGGCGCTATGTTGCTGAGAGCTTTGCCTGTTGAAGGCGATCAGGTCTCGGGTGGTCTTTTGTGTGAGAAGGGGCGCTTTGAGCTGGAGCGATACCTGTTGCCTAAGGAAGAGCGTCTTATGCAGCCTCTGATCCGCTATGACTGCGATTTGCTGGAGGTTTCTGTCGATGATGCCATTTTGTTTCTCGCACAGGGCATAAGAGCTATACAAGATGCGGCTACCGCTGATGAAGCTGATTTGTCGCCCGGGCCGGGAGTGATAGCTAGTCAAGAGGCGGCAACCGACGACGAAGGCATTTTGCCTCCAGCACAGAGGATAAGGCCTCTGCAAGATTTGGCAAGTGGCGGCAAGCTGGCGATTTCCATTTCTGACAACTACACTTCGGAAGAGATCACTCGAATCTCATCTCTGGTTGAGTCGAAGCTGACAGGAACTAAGCTTTACAGTCTAGATTACAAACGGAGCGCCTTGGAAGAAATTACAGGAAGCGACAGTTCGCCGAACAAATTTGATGAAGTTTTTGACACTGATCTTGTGATAATTGTGGGCGGAGACCTGTTAACGAGTCATCCGATGCTGGCAACAAAGATACGCCGAGCCATGAAGGGCGGTGTCCGACTGGGAACCATCAACAGCCGCGAGACCTTGATGGACAGGTGGGGAGAGGACAATATTACGGTAGGCAACATCATTGATGAAAAGAACTGTTCTAAGACCAACAGTAGTTTTCATGATCAGAGCAATATGAAGACCGGCAATAGTATTGGGGCCGGGAGTTTGTTTGATCTCTTGCAGCATTTTGTCCACTCTGATCTGCCCCTGGCACAGCGTTATCGTGAAGTTGGAAAAGCTCTTCTTGTCTATGACAAGGGGGCGCTGACGTATGAGGAAGAGTTGATGCTGATCGAGCTGGCTGTGGTCAGCGGTCACTATGGGGCGCCGGGTAATGGAATTATACAGCTTAAGGCTCATGCCAACTCTCAGGGTCTTTATGATCTAGGCGTCAGAGGGACGCGTGAAGATCTCTTGCACGAGATCGATAGCGGACAGTTGAGTGGGCTTATGATCTTTGGCGACAGTGAACTGCCTGAGGAATATGCTGCAAAATTGCCCTTTCTTGCTGTTCAGGCAACAAAGGATGCTCCGCACCTAAGGCATGCTGATGTTATCTTGCCGGGTTCCTGCTCTGCCGAAAGAGAAGGCCATATCACCAGCAGTGAAGGCAGAGTGTTGCCTGTCCACAGGGTGTTTGAGCCGACCTTTGACACTGCAGAGCAGTTAGACAAACTGCTGTCAGCGATTACTGCCTAACATAGACACAGCAGGATCGTCTGAGCCGGATACTAGCGGTGATTGACGGACTGTTATGGGAACAGCAGAGTAGTTAGATTAGACAGCTTGCTGTCAGTCGATATTTAGCCTCTTTCAGCATATCTGATTGCCGGAGTATCCTTAGAGTGTGCCTATTTACAAGGCGTTGACCAAATCGCTGTTGCAGAGGAATAAACGTGGCTGCAGCAGGTGATAAATTGTAAAACTGTTACAGAAATTTGCCGTGGTTACGCCGACGGGTTTCTTCTGTATAATAGATACACCTGTTAGATATTTGAAGATTGATTAATGGTTCTATTTGTAGAAGGACACCACATATGACAAAAAAACCGCTGATTTACATATTCGGACACAAGAACCCTGACACCGATTCAATTTGTTCCGCCATTGCATATGCAGAGCTAAAAAAAATTCAGGGGCATAATGCCAAACCAATCAGGCTAGGCAAGATAAACAGAGAAACACAATTTGTGCTGGACTATTTTGGCATACCTGCGCCGGATTATCTTCCTACGGTCAGGACACAAATCTCTGACCTGGATATTGATCATGTCGATTATCTTCAACCGCAGCTATCTCTAAAAACTGCTTGGGAGAGAATCAAAGAAAGCGATATCAAAATGGCACCGGTGGTCGACCGGGAAGACAGAATGGTTGGGCTGGTAACCTTGTCAGATATTACCACCCGCTTTATGGATATCTTGAGCAATACAGGGGCGCTCAAGATCACACCGCTAAAGAATATCCTGAATACCCTGGAGGCCAATCTGCTGGCGGGCAGTGAAGAACAGTTCAAGCCCAGTGGCAAAGCCATCATTGCGGCCATGACACCCGATGGTATGGCTCCCTTTGTTGAGAAGGATGATATAGTCTTGACCGGGAACCGTAAAGACAGCCAATTAAAGTCAATTGCCGAAGGCGCTAATTGCATAATTGTCACCTGTAACGGGCGTGTGGATGAGGACGTAATCCAAGCAGCGGAAGCAAATAATTGTGTCATGATCAGGACCTGGCACGATACCTATACTGCTGCACTTCTTCTAAACCAGAGCATACCTGTTGAGTATGTCATGACGAAAGAAAATTTCGCCTACTTTCATATAAATGATTATATTGATGAAATACAAGAGGAAATGCTGCAGTCAAGGCACAGAGCCTATCCTGTCTTAGATAACAGCAACAGGATTAAGGGCTTCATCACCAGATATCATCTGATAGCCAGAAATGACAAAAGAGTTATCCTGGTTGACCATAATGAGGCATCACAATCGATAGATGGTTTGGAGCAAGCTCAAATCCTGGAGATTATCGATCATCACCGCATTGGCGGGCTTGTCACCGGATCTCCCATCTATTTCAAGAACGAAGCTGTTGGGAGCACAGCGACTATCGTAGCAGGGCTATTCCTGGATATGAAGAAGGATCTGGCACCGGATATCGCCGGCATCCTTTGTGCTGCGATTATTTCGGATACCATGTATTTTAAGTCGCCTACCAGCACAGGCAAGGACGAGTATATGGCGGCCAGGATGGCAGGGATTGCCCAGCTTGATCTCGATGTCTTTTCCAAGAAAATGCTTGAGAGCTCTTCAGCTATTATCAACATGAGTCCTGAGGAAATTCTCAATTACGATTTTAAAGAATTCTTCATTAATAGGCATAAAGTCGGTATCGGCCAAATTACCGCAACTGAAACAAAAGGACTCGGTTCAATCAAAGAGAGTCTGATTGACTATCTCAAGGAGACTCTGGAGAACAAGGAATATCATGTTCTGATGATGCTTATCTCCGACCCGACGAAGGGCGGATCGGACGTCCTCTTTGTTGAAAGGGAAAAAGGTACTGTCAATAAGGCCTTTAGTACCAGTGCTACCGACAACAGCATGTTCCTCGAAGGTGTAGTCTCCAGAAAGAAGCAGATTATTCCCTACTTGAGCAGGGCTATGTAGGATAGTGCCACAAGCGTAACGCATGCTATTTGCATGCTACAAATAGAAGGTAAAATTGGATAAGACATTAATGAAGGAGTAACAGTATAATTGGTTAAGCGCCTTCACTATATCTGTGTCCTATGTAATAAACTAAACGCTTGTAGAAAACTAAGCGCGGCACTAAGTACCGCCACGTCATTTGATACTGTATAAGAGTTAGAGTGGCATGTAAAACGCTGTTGCGGTATTCACTGTTACTAAAAAATATATATTTTTCCAGGAGGGTAAATATGAAAGCATATATTGATCGAGATGGTTGTATTTCCTGTGACCTGTGCGAAGTTATCTGCCCCGAAGTTTTTCGCATGGCTGATGATGGACTGGCTGAAGTATATGTGGATGAAATTCCGGAGGAAGTAGAAGAGACCGCTTTAGAAGCGAGAGATAGCTGCCCGGTCGAAGTAATCACGATTGAGTGAGGCTTTAAAGCTTGACTCGGTCATATTTATTTTCTTTGGGAAGCAGCTGGTGTTAGTAGTTTGCTGCTTCATCAAGTCATTCAGTCCTTGTGTTATAGGTCTTTGCTGTTGACGCCATATTATCGCTAACAGGGTGACGTGCATAGCGCTGTCTTTACGTCTTTGCGCTAGCTGCCTCTTTGCTGTTCATGACGGCTATTCGTACCGATTGGCAATCCAAAAGTCTGCCTTTTATTTTTTCACCAGCCTGTGTTTTTTGCCGGTTCCAGATAACAGTCATTACCGGTAATGTTGTTGCGGCACTCGCCATAATCTTTGCTTGCTGTAACAGGTGTCCCCTCAATTATCAATCTTTAACGATAAGATCAGAGTGGAATTCACATTTAGGAGGAACACATACATGAAGAAAATTGGAGTTTTAGTTGGAAGTCTCAGAAAAGCAGCCTGGTCAAAAAAATTGGCAAACTATCTAGTCGGATTATTACCTGAAGGTTATGAAGCCGAATTCATCGAGATAGGTAATCTGCCTCACTATAATCAGGAATATGACGAAGGGGAAGCGCCCGAATCTTATGTAAAGTATCGCGGGAAAATGCATGAGATGGACGCTTTTATAATAGTTACGCCTGAGTATAATCGTTCAATGCCTGCAGTCCTAAAGAATGCTCTGGACGTTGGCTCTCGCCCATACGGAAAGAGTGCCTGGGACGGGAAGAAGGCGATGATCCTTAGTAATTCACCGGGAGCATTGGGCGGATTTGGTGCCAATCATCATCTGCGCCAGGCCTTTACCTTCCTTAATGTACTGGTGATGGCGCAGCCGGAGGCATATATTTCTCGTGTTTCAGAGCTTTTTGATGATAATGGAGAGCTTAAAAGTGAGGGAACCGGGAAGTTCCTGCAATCACTAATAGATGCTTTTGTCGCTTTCGTTGAAGAGTAAACAGCCTCTCGATTCCCTTTGTATTAATGGTTGCATATCAAGAGTGTAACAGGTCAACGATAATATTGCAGTCAATACTGTATCCCGTGCGGGTCAAGGTCATGGTCTTCAGCGCGGCAAGTCTATGCTCGCTGGTGTGATGAAACTGTGATCGAAAAGGCCTTTTATTGCGTCAATCTGCTCTAGACATTATAATAGCGGATAA
>DUPE01000207.1 GCA_012838475.1 Clostridiaceae bacterium | reverse complement strand
GTACCGATCTAGATTGAGGGTGCCGGGGCTGGGGCGTATGCGTCTTCAACTGACTACAACATTTGTCTAAGATTACAGTATCCAATAATCCAAATCGATGTAATCGGGACCTTCTTCAACTGATTATGGTATTTGTCTTAACTTATTGGCTGGATGGAGATGGCATCTTCCATCAAGCTGTTGAAATCTTCAACCTCCATGGTGTCGAGGACTTCGTCGATAGCGTCCTTGAGATAGGCATTACCCTTCATTACTGAGACGCCAATATTGACATTCTCCGCACGTTCTTCTTCAGTAAACTCGAAATCGCCGTCTGTGCCGGAGAAGTCGAGAATTTTCATGTCCGGATAGGCGACTACCGCACCTTGTGCCGTGGGCAGATCGGTGCAGACAAAGTCAACTACACCGGTTTCCAGAGCCATTAGCATGGCGGGGGCATCGGCAGATGCAGGCTTTATGTCGGCACCTGTAATCTGCGGCAGACATTCTTCATACCAGATGGTAGACAGCTGGGCTGTGCCGGAAGCGCCCTCGAAGTCATGGATGCTCTGGGCGTTGGCGTAGGGACTGTCGCTCTTGGTCAACAAGACCATGGATGCGTAGAAATAAGGACCGGCAAAGTCAACTTGCTCTGAGCGCAAGGCTGTCATGGACTGGCCTGCGATCGCTGCGTCAATGGTGCCGGTCATCACTGCCGGTACCAGTGAGTCCCAGTCAGATTGGATAATCTCTAGCTCCCAATCGTTGTCTTCAGCAATTTTTCTGGCGATCATGACATCGTAGCCGTTGGCGTATGAGCCTGGGACGTTCTTTAGGGGCACGGCGTCGTTGGAATCGTCGTTTTGAGTCCAGTTATAGGGGGCATAAGCACATTCCATGGCTATGGTGAAGACGCCGTCTTCCACTCCGGTGGGGACGTCTTGGTCGTCACCGCCACAAGATGCCAGAGCCAGTGTCATGGACATTGCCATAACAATTGTTAGCAGTAGTGTAATTCTTTTCCTCATTTTTGAATCCTTTCCTTCTCCACTTTGGTTGGTCTGCTGCGGATTGGTCTGCCCGTTGTTTGAACTTTCCCTTCTCGGGTGGTGCTTAGGTGGTGCTTGCGTAGCGCCGTGTAGTGTCCGGGCGGTGCCTGTGGCGTACTCGGTTAGTGTGGGCCGGTGCTGGTGGTACGCTTGTAGTGCCGGGTTGTGCTGGTGGATTTGGGTAGTGCCGGGCAGTGCGTGCTCATGTGGCGCTTGAGTTCCACTCCGCTTCGCCAATCAGTGGGTTCCGATGTTCTGTGTTTTCAAAAAAAATGAACCGCCTTGTTAAAGCGGTTCATGGAAATCGGAAGATTACTTGAAAAAGGATCCGATGCCATCGATAGCGCTCCACAATGCTGTGACAGTTCGTCAGATATTATCTGCCGACCCAGCTTCGGAACATCAGGCAATCTTCCGAAGCTTCGGCGGTGTCCCCTTTCATGTCAGCGGCTGCCTGCCTTGCTGCCATTACTTTTGAATACCGCGCCTCTACCTAAAAGCGATTCAATTTTCTCGATGTTAGCATTGGATGAAATCTATGTCAAACCAATTTTGTTAATATTTATTCAGTCTTTGACTGCTGCAAGGAGCAAATTGGCCAAATCTCGACCCTATCTCACTCAATTTAACAAATTTCCCTTCTTATTTTTGACGATTCTCACCTAAAGACGTCGCCGAAGACGCAAATAAACTATGAAAGAGCCAAAATTCGGGGGATGGGTATATCTCCAACCTGGAGAATTATAAAAAAACCAGAGTTTTGCGGGGTGATGACTAAAGCGATACGGTGGGCTCTAGCTGGCTCATCTTGCAGGCCACTAGCTGGTTCATCTTAGCTATCTTTATCATTTGCATTGCTATCTCCCTCATTTGATAGACAAATGAGGGAGATAGGTTATGTTATGTGACCTTAATCGCGACAGATGCAAATAACTGAGTGTCTGCAAGAATTTTCCATGATATCGGTTTGTGGTAGCAGTTCTCTTGCTGCCAGTTTCTATACCGCTAATTTTCTGTTGCGCAGATTCTCCGTGTTGTACCAGTTATTATGGCGCAGGTTATGGGCAGTTACTTTTATGGTGTCCAGGTGAAGGTTACTTCGACCTGAGCTGTTACTTTGAGGGTGCCGGGGATGAGTTGTGTCGCCATCTCGGCTTCGACCATGCCATCCTGCGCTCTTGCATAGACGGGATAGGTGCTGTAAGCCGACTCTACAACTTTATAGGGTTTGAGTTCCTGCGTCACTCCCGTTGCCTTCATCATCACTGAGGCCTTCAGTTTGGCGTCCTTGACAGCCAGGTCTAGAGCGTCTTCATAGGCTTTGCCTCTGTCTTCGATATCAAAGCTCACACTGCTGACATTGTTTGCTCCTGCAGTGACTGCCTTATCTAGAATCGTCGAAGCCTTGTCAATATCTTTGATCTTGATAGTAACCAGATTTATCACCTGATAGCCGTCAAATGTCGGATTTCCACTATTATTGTAGTTGTATTGAGGGGTGATCGAAAACTGGGAAGTTTCGACCTCGTTATCTTTGATGCCCTCAGCCTTAATCGCCTTCAGAACAGCGTCCATGACATTGGAATTCTCTGCTGAGGCAGTTGACGCGCTCTTCTCCTTCGTCTGTGCACCCAAAGTGACATAAGCCACGTCGGGCTTGACGGAGATATTTCCGACGCCTGCCGCTGATACGGTATTGTTATCCACGTTTTTGACCTCCCCTGCTGCTGCCTGAGTCCCTGTGGGCCTTATCATGGCCACCGCACCCCAGACTACTGCCAGAAATAATACCATTGTTAGCACTCCCAAGAGTACATATTTCATATTTCTTTTCATGAGTTTTTCTCACTCTCTTTTTTAGGGTAATCGGGTTTTACTCGATTTCATAGATTAGACGTTTTCAGATAGATAACGGTTCCCGAGAGCTGATGGAATCTTTAGGGTAAATACTCAAAAACATTCTCTGCATTCTTGCTGCGTTTTAGACATGAGTTGTGTTCTCTTGAGATGGCAGCTTCTATCGGGGTGGGTTCTCACTACACCTGGAGAGGGGCTGCGACCAGTGTGCAAGATCACATTACATCGGTTCAATATAG
>DUPE01000108.1 GCA_012838475.1 Clostridiaceae bacterium | reverse complement strand
GCTGCAATTGCAGCGGCGTTTCTGGTCTCAGGTAAAAATTGCCCGGAAGAGAAAGAACACTAGTGCCAAAATAAGCAACATCCCCAGAATTGCCAGCAGCCAGACAGCAAAGGATGCTGCCACCATGGGAATGTAATCACCTTTTTGATAGCCGCTTATCTCCTTATCCTCGTCTGGGTTTTCAGCAGGGACTTCCTTATCAGGCTTATGGCTGGACAGCTGATCACCTGAAAAAGCTTCCGCAGCAGTCTCTTGGCTGGGCTGCTGATCGCCCGTAAAGACTTCCGCAGCAATCTCTTGGCTGGCCCTCTGATCATTTGTGAGAGCTTTTGCACCGGACGCCGGTTCATACTGCTGTTTACCTTCCGCAGAATACTCCCGCTCAGACTTCTGAGCTTGAGAGATTACCGGCTTCTCGTGCCCTCTGTTCAAAATTTCGTTAATGTAATCTTTTCTTGCCCGCCTAAACATAGAATCGGCTCCTCTGCTATTGCATCTAAAAAAATATTATCATACGACTGTCCACATGTAATCCAACGGTATCCCGCGTGCCCAATGTCCTGATTCCTGAAATTATCATACGACTGGCCACATATCTTTCAATTGATGTTGCGTGTGCTATATCAGGTGTGCGCATGCAGCCTGTAAGGCGGATTAACCAAAGCCCGCTACCTCGGGGTGTAATCAGATATGAATATACGGTCTGTACACTTCTGCCTGCGATCCATCTGCTGCTAGCATATATTAAAACTGAGTATTTAAGGCAAATAAGAATTCTGCGCAGAATTCTTCACTTTAAGTTCACATCATAAACTATTAAATCCTGACAAAAATGATAAGATAAACGAAACAAAACATTTTTTCGGAGGTTATCCATGCCCCTGTTCTTTTATGATGCCACATATATTTTAGTCATAATTGGTGCCTTGCTCAGCCTTGCTGCTTCGGCTAATGTTCAAAGTACTTTTAAACGCTACAGTGAAGTGCGTTCCCGCAGTGGCTTAACCGGTGCCCAGGCAGCAACATTGATTTTACAGAAGCACGGCATCACCAATGTCACAATCAGACCTGTGGCGGGAAATCTGACAGATCACTACAAACCTTCTAACAGAACACTCGGCCTTTCTGATCCGGTCATGAATGTCGATTCTATAGCTGCGATCGGTGTAGCGGCTCATGAAGTGGGACACGCTGTCCAGCATGCACGCGGCTTCGTCCCGCTTCGCATACGCAACACCATAGTTCCCGTAGTAAATATTGGCAGCCGCTTGTCTTGGCCAATCATTTTAGTCGGCCTTCTCGTTCAGGAATCCTGGAGTCAAACCGTCCTGAACATTGGCGTTATACTCTTCGCCCTAACTACAATCTTTACCCTGATAACTTTGCCGGTGGAATTTAACGCCTCCAGAAGAGCTGTCGCTGCATTAGAAGAAAGCAATGTTTTAAATAGCGAAGAGCTAAAGGGCACTAAAAAAGTTTTACGCGCAGCAGCTCTGACCTATGTTGCCGCAGCTGCCGCCTCGATCCTGTCTCTCCTGCGCATTTTGCTCATAACCCGTTCCGGTAGAAGGCGCAACTAAAACGTTGAGCATATCATGCCCTTGCTGCACAATCCTTAATATAAAATGAAGGCGTTACTTCATGTAAGGCGCTATGTCTGTGGAATTGCCGACAAAAAGATGCTCTAATCATCCGGATTTATTCAGTAAAAACAGCGATTCCGCCTATTTGATTTCTCTAACATACTTTTTACATTGACCTAATCGAGGCATCATGTTTTTTCCTTATGCTATTTCTTGGAGCAATGCTCCTAAACAATGCAATTTATTTGGAGGAAAACATGAAAATTTTCAGATCTTTAATCATTATTATCCTTGTATTGTCACTTTTTGTTGGATTGGCCGCCTGCGGCGAAAACGAGTCTGAAGAGACATACGCACCGACGGACGCTCCTGCTGAAACAACGGTAGCACTGGAAGAAACTGACCCGACCGCCGAAAGTGGTCTGCAAGGCGAAATACACGTTTATTCCCGAGACGCTTCTTCCGGCACCAGGGGTGCTTTTGAAGAATTGGCAGACTTTGAAGAGCAACTAACCGACAACGCTATCCTCACCGAATCTAACGGCGACATGGCAGCAAAGGTTGGAGCTGATCTTCTGGCTATCGGCTATGTATCCCTGACTACTGACTTTGCGGCCAATAATATCAAAGCGGTTAACTACGAAGGAGTTGAGCCCACCGAAGAGAATGTTCTCAATGAGTCATACACTCTGGCTCGTCCCTTCAACTATGTAACACGCGCAGCAGGCGATTTCGGTGACGCTGACAAAGAAGCTCTGGTCGCAGCATTCATTGCTTTCTTAACAGAAAGTGTTGAAGGCGCTAATGCAATCAGTTCAGCTGGCGGAATCGTAGATGTCTCCAGCAAGCGAGCTTGGGCTGATCTGCAGGCCGACCATCCCGTCGTTAGCCAAGATAATTCCGGTATCGAGATCGTCACAGTTGGCTCTACTTCTGTAGAAAAAGCAATCCGAGCTGCTCTGGAAACCTTCCAGCCCATGGCAGGGAACTTTAACTTTAAAATGAGCCACGCCGGTTCAGGTGAAGGCCCGGCAGGCACTGTCGGAGAAGAAAAAGACACAGCTAAGAAGGGTGATATCGGCTTTGCCTCTCGTGCTTTCAAAGATACCGAAGAAGTAATCTTGGGCATGAGCACCGGAACATTCTGCTTAGACGCAGTCGTTATCTGTGCCGAGAGTAGCAATCCTATCGCAAACCTCAACCAAAGCCAAACTGCGGCTATCTTCAAGGGTGAAATACAGAATTGGGAGGATCTTGATTAAGGTGAATCAATCTTCACTTTGACAAGCATCGCTACTCAAAATGATTACTGATAAAAGGCAAAAAAACAAATTAGCATCTTGCCATCGCCGCAAATTGTGGCAAGACAAAGTAATCAAGAGAATCTTTCAGGGCAGCGCCATATTGGCTGCCTTGATGATTCTTTTTATTTATTTCTTTGTTATTTCTCGTGGGATACAACCTTTCCTGCCCTCTTATGACGGAGATCAACAAAACGTCTTATCCTTCTTGACCGGAAACAGATGGCGTCCTGACATGAACCCGCCGATATACGGAGTAGGTTTCATTGTCATCAATACCATACTAACTTCTCTGGGAGCTGCGATTATTTCATTTCCAATTTCTGTTCTAACTGCACTCTATATAGCAAAGGTTGCTCCGCCAAAGCTCCGTGCGGTCCTCACTACCATAGTTGAATTATTAGCTGCAATTCCTTCTATCGTCTATGGCGTGTACGCAGCGGGCACTATCACTGGACTAGTTGATGATTTTGCCGGTCTCTTCGGCATCAGTACCTACGGCGGCAACTCTGCTTTGGCGGTTATACTGCTACTGGCCATTATGATATTTCCTACAATTACCTCTCTGGCCGTGGTCTCAATCAGAGCTGTAGACCGCAATCTGGAGCTGGGATCAATAGCGCTGGGTGCTTCCCGAATGGAAACAAACTTCAAAGTGGTGCTCACCTCTGCGAAGTCTGGAATCTTTGCCGGTCTGGCGCTCGGTCTGGGAAGAGCATTTGGTGAAGCAACTGCCGTTTCGATGGTTGCAGGAAACCGTATGATAGGACCAACCTTAAACCCCTTTGACATTACCCGCACTCTAACCACAACTATATTGACCGGTATGCACGAAACTTCACCGGGCTTAGACTATGATATGCGTTTTTCTGTAGGAATAGTCTTGTTGCTGGTTATACTTGTCACGAATCTTTCCATTCAATATGTCAAGCGGAAAGTCGGAGGTATAACCAATGAATAGAGCTAGACGGAGAAAAGACTTTTTCCGTACAGCGGGAACCTGGGCTTCGGCAGGCTTATCAGTGCTGGTACTGATTTCTGTTTTCGTTTTTGTATTCAGCCGAGGCATATCTACCTTCAGCTTTGACATGCTCACGGACAACTACTGGGCAACCAATTATCTGCTAGACATTGAAAATGGCGAAGCAAACGACTTTGTGCCTCCGGCAGCTACTGATGAGGAAAAGTATTTCTCGCGCAAATTCGGTTTTTCGCTGGTTGACGATATTGATAAAGAAAATAATCGCCTTATGGTGGTGGAGTCGATGTCCGCATTGTCACCATTGCATGAAGGGATAATAGCGACCGCTGGATCGGATCAGGGGAAGACTCATCCTGTTCCGCTGGGAGCCAGAGTAAGAAGAATTGACTACACTAACATCAACGGCGAAGCACGCAGCGCCGGTATTCTGGGACAAGATAGCAGTGCAGCGAAAACTATAGAACGTCTGGAGATTGAGGCAGTCTCAATTAACGGCTTATTCTATCAAACTACCGGTGGTGGAATCCGGGGCTCTATTATCAGCACCTTGATGCTTATAGGGCTGACTTTGCTATTCGCGTTACCTTTGGGCGTATCCTCAGCGATTTATCTGCACGAAATAGCACCCCGGAACAGATTAACCTCCTGGATCAGAGCAGCTGTAGAGATGCTGGCCGGAGTGCCCTCTATCATCTTTGGCTTGATGGGCGTCTCCATGCTCTTTAGAATTACCAGTTTATTTGGAATCAACACGCAGAGTATTCTTCTGGGATCAATGACAATGACAATCATGCTGCTGCCCTTGATTATGAGACAGACTGAGGAGGCACTAATTGTTGTACCTGCGAGTTTAAGAATGGCCAGCCTTTCCTTGGGAGCCTCTACGACACAAACTATATTCCGGGTAATTTTACCCAATGCACTGCCGGGCATTCTAAGCGCTACCTTACTCTCCATTAGCCGGATAATTGGAGAGTCTGCGGCACTGATATTCACAATGGGAACCGCGATCTCAGATAATCCGAAGATCTCTCAGGGCGCAACATCTCTGGCAGTTCATATCTGGACAGTAATGGCAGGAGAGCAGCCCAATTTCGAGCTTGCCACTGCAATTTCTTTGCTGATCTTGGTCATGGTTCTGATACTGAACTTAACGGTCAAGCTCTTGACCTATAGAATTAATAGAAAATGGCAGGTGTAAGATGGCTGCATTTAAAGTTGAAAATATAAATCTCTGGTATGACGATAATCAGGCTTTGATCGATGTCTCTCTCGATATTCCCGGCAATCAGGTTACAGCCTTTATTGGACCTTCCGGCTGCGGCAAGTCTACGTTGTTGCGCTGCTTTAACCGTATGAATGACCTGCTCCCCAATACCAGAATCGAAGGCAATATTATTATGCAGGATGGCAGGGAGATCAGCGATCCTTCAGTTGATGTGGTCAAATTGCGGACTGAAGTCGGCATGGTGTTTCAAAGCCCTAACCCCTTTCCCATGAGCGTCTACGACAATGTTGCCTATGGCTTGCGCTGTCAAGGAATAAAAAATAAAAAACAGCTGAACACTACTGTAGAATACTCCTTGCGTCAGGCCGCGCTTTGGGATGAAGTGAAAGATTCCCTTCAGCGCAACGCTTTAAAACTTTCAGGTGGTCAACAGCAAAGGCTCTGTATCGCCAGAGCGATTGCCTTAGAGCCTAATGTCCTTTTGATGGATGAGCCCACATCCGCCCTGGATCCCATAGCTACCGCTAAGATAGAAGACTTGATGCAGTCACTAAAAAGGATGTATACAATTATTATAGTCACCCACTCTATGAGCCAGGCAGCCCGGATCAGTGACCAGACCGCCTTCTTTCTTCTTGGCAAGCTTATCGAGGTCGGACCTACCACAGAAATATTTCAGCTGCCAAAGGATAAACGAACAGAAGACTATATCTCAGGCAAATTCGGATAGCAGCTCTAAGAAACAGCACATATATCCGGATACGCATCGTCAAGGACTCTAAAGATGCTTTGGCGTAAGAGTCCAAAACCAAACCCAAAACATAGATCATTTGATAGCAAAGCGTAAAACATAAACATTATAAAATGTGTAAAATTATAGCAAGAGGTATATAAACATGACGCCAAGAAAAGAATTTCAAAATGAGATTCGCTATTTGCATGAACAGATAATTTGCATGGGAGCCAATGTGGAAAAGGCTCTCACTCGATCAACGGATGCTCTATTCACAGGCGACGCCTCTTTGGCGGAGAAAGTAATAAACGACGATGACATAATTGATGAGCAGGAGCGTGAAATTGACCGCCAATGTGTGCGTTTGATAGCCTTGCAACAACCTGTAGCCCGTGACCTGAGGGATGTCACTTCCAATCTCAAGCTAATCACTGATCTGGAGAGAATTGCAGATCACGCAGTAGGGATCGCCAAGCATTCTCTTGATTTCCATGCTCGAGGATCTACAGCCATAATTCCTTCAGATGTGATGAAACTGGCAGAGAAAACTCGTCAAATCCTGCGCGGTGCGCTGGACTCCTATGTAACTCGGGACAAGAGCAAGGCAGAACAAACTATTCAGATGGAGCAGTCTATCTACGAAATCTATCGAAGCTTGATGCAGGATCTGGTTATTCAAATGAAGAACAATCCCGATTCGCTGATAGCTCTTGTTGAGCTGATCCTCATCTGCAAGAACTTTGAGCGGGCTGCTGCCCATTCCCAAAATGTAGCTGAGTGGGTAATATATTATATAGATGGGCGCCACGCTTACTATATGGAAGAAGAAATCAAGCAAAAGGAAGGAAGCAATTCACAAGAAAATACCGATGCCTGAATCAAAGATAATTATAGTAGAAGACGATGCCATCATAGCGGAATTAATTGATTATAATCTTCAAACCGAAGATTATGAGACTTTAGTGTTCGCATCCGGACAGGAAATGTTCACGGCTCTGGAGAATGCTCCCATCGAACCACTTCTCTTCCTGCTTGATATCATGCTGCCTGAAATGGACGGCTATGAGATTTGTGAACGCTTAAAATCCATACAGGCCTACAAAGATGTGCCGATCTTGATGCTTACTGCTCGAAGCTCGGAACAAGATAAGGTCAAGGGGCTTGATCTGGGCGCTGACGATTACCTCACTAAGCCTTTTGGCATTCGCGAACTGCTCTCCCGCGTCAGAGCCCTCTTGCGCCGATCTTATACAGTCCGTCCGGAAATCTCAGCTGTAAATACCGGCAGTAATGCATCCGCGACAACCTCGGACCGTCAAGACCGCACAAGTATCTTAGTCAGTGGCTCAATCATTCTGGATGACGCCAAACATCAGGTTTATAAAGATGACAAGCCTGTAACCATGACAAATAGAGAATATGAACTCCTGAAATTCCTGATGAAAAACCGCGGCATCGCTTATAGTCGGGATGATCTTCTCAATTATGTCTGGGGTTACGATTTTGCCGGTGAAACCAGGACAGTCGATGTTCATATTAGGCAATTGAGGCGGAAGATCGAAGACGACAGCTCCAATCCACTATTTATAGAGACCGTGCGAGGACGCGGTTATCGTTTCCGTGACGACAAATGAAGAATAAGCTGATTGTGCTTATTGTAGTAGTAGTACTGGCAGCCGTTCTTATCTCAGGCGGGATCGGCTATATTCAATTGCGCAATGTCAGCCGTAACGCAACCACAGAGTATCTAGCTGCAGCCGCCGCTTCCTATACCAATGATATCAACTCAGGAGAAGATTATGAGCAGTCGTATGCTCGTATTGAGGCTGCATTTGTAAGTGATCCTGACGCTGTGGCTGCTGACAACTCAGGCAGAAGCGACGATAAAAACGAAAGCCTGATGCTTAGGGTGACCATCATTGACTCCGTCGGCAAGGTTTTGTACGACAGTCACAGAATTACCACTGCGGATAACCACTCAAACCGGGAAGAAATCAGACAGGCCTTCAGCAATAAGACTCATGCATCTTCGATAAGATACAGTGAAACCCTCAGGACGGCTATGATATATTACGCTCTCTACAATCCGGAGACTGATACCGTCACACGCCTTTCCTCACCGCAGGCATCGCTGACTTCAACGGTTTTGAGCTATGCCTCCGTCATTCTTGCTGTCATGGTAATATCAGCCCTGCTCCTAATCGCGATAGCACTGACCAATCTGCGCAAGATTACCAAACCTTTGCATCAGTTGGAAGATGCCGCCTACCAATTGCGTCAAGGAGATTATAATGCCAGAGTGCCCGACGTCCATTTAGATACCAGCGATTTACGGGCACTGTCGCTCTCCTTCAATGAAATGGCTCATACCTTCCAGGAAAGTCATCGCCAACAAGAAGAATACTCCGCCAATCTCAACGCAATCCTCAACAGTATTCAGGACTTGATTATTGTGGTAGATGAATACAACTGGGTCATATCTATGAACAAAAGGGCCATGGCGACTTTTGACCGCTCTATCCAACCGGAAGAAAAATCTTGCCCTCTTTTCCTGCTTACACAAGACAACAGAGTCGATGTCCTGACAGAAAAGGCTCGCTCTGGCGGCAAGAGCGTCAAGTCTCAGCTTACTTTGCGTATGCCGAATGGAAATCGCAGATACAAAATTGTCGCCTCTCCGGTGCAAAGCGAAAGAGCCAAAGGCGTGGTGGTATTAAGTTTCTCAGATATCACTGACACATATCAAGCCTCCACGATGCGCACGGAATTTGTCGCTAATGTGACGCACGAATTGCGCACGCCTCTCACGTCAATCCGTGGCTTTATCGATACTTTGGGCAAGAAGAAAGATATTGACCCCGCGACTATAAACAAATTTATAAATATTATCGATATCGAAGCTGAGCGTTTAGAACTCCTGATCAATGATATTCTTGCTCTCTCCGCTATTGAGAGCGATAATGCAAACCGCAATCTTATAGATTTTGATCTCAACGAACTGATTGACGAGGTTGTAGTTCTACTGGGAGATTATGCTCATGAGAATAAAATCGCGCTCATTCCTGAGATTGAGGAAACAATCCTTTCTGTAAGGGCAGATCGAGACCGCATCAAACAAGTCTTAATTAACCTGATAGATAACGCCATCAAATACAATAAGGAAGGTGGAAAAGTTTGGATTAGCGTCACCAACGCCACCGCTACTGAAGAAATGGAAGCAGAGCTGGAAGAGTCAGAGATACTGGAAGCCTTCTCCACAGAGACTCCGGCTACTACTGAAGACCTGCGTATGATCGTGCTAACCGTTAGAGACAATGGCACGGGCATACCCTCCGCTTCGTTAGACCGCATCTTTGAGAGATTCTATCGGGCGGAAACCAGCCGTTCTCGAAAACTCGGTGGCACAGGTCTGGGACTATCTATCGTCAAGCACATCGCCAAACTCTATCGCGGCTACGCTACCGCCGAAAGCGTGGCAGGAGAAGGCTCAGTTTTCCGCATTTTCCTCAAGATCGGGACAAATTTCTAAGCCTATAAGCGGGGCACTTATCTAACAGAACGCCGGTTTTACTTCTCCAGGGTCTTGACCACGAAGGCGCTTATCTAACAGAACGCCGGTTTTATTTCTTCAGGGTCTTGACCACGAAGGCGCTTATCTAACAGAACGCCGTTACACTTCCACAAACGACTTCACAAAGATACCTGTTCAACAGTAGACCTTCTTTCCAACCCTATCTGGTAACTGACCACTACCGGCATACCGGTAATTAAGATGCGGGAGATGTTTACCCGCCTGCGATGATAGACCTATTCGGCTTTCAGGTTAAACGGGGATGCACATCTACTCTACTGCTTGACGCTTTAACCTTCTTATATAGGAAGTATTCTAATGGCGATATTGAAATAGATCACCAATCCTACGGCATCGACAATTGTAGTTATAAGGGGAGATGCCATGGTAGCAGGATCCATCTTCAGTTTTTGTGCCAGCATGGGCAAAATTGCACCGCTTATCTTGGCAACAATAACAATCACTATCAAAGAAATAGACACCGTTAATGACAAGGCAATATTTTGGCCGTAGCTTATGTAGATACGAATAAAGTTTATGGCCGAAAGAACAAGGCCTGCAATAATACTGATCTTAAACTCCTTCCAGATCACCTTGCCCAGATCACGAAATTGTATCTCTCCCAGCACCATGCCGCGAATAATCACAGTGCTGCTTTGCGCACCGGAATTACCTCCCGTTCCCGTAAGCATGGGGATGAAAGTAACGAGAATCGGCAGAGAAGTAAAGGCGTACTCATATTGTCCAAGAATAATGCCATTAACCATACCGGAGAACATCAGTACCAGGAGCCAGACCATACGCTGGCTGGCCAAAGACCAGGTTGAGGTTTTCAAATAAGGTTTTTCTGAGGGGCGTAGACCGGCCATGAGGTGCATATCTTCCGTAGCTTCTCTGCGGACAACATCAAAGACATCGTCAAATGTGACAATGCCGACCAGACGATTTTCCTTATCAACTACTGGCAAGGCGATAAGATCGTAATCGGAAATAATATTGGCGACTTCTTCCTGATCTGTAGTGACTTCGACAGAAATCACATTTTCTTGCATTATTTCATTTACCAGCTGATCATCGCGAGCCAGCAACAGCTCACGGACGGAGACAACTCCGATCAGCTTTCTTGTAGCGTCTGAAATATAACACGTATAGATAGTCTCACGATCCGCCCCGCGTTCACGGATATGCTTTATCGCTTCACCCACTGTGAAGGAATGATGTAGCTTGACATATTCTGAAGTCATAATGCTGCCGGCGGTATCTTCAGCATATTTCATGAAGCGATTCAGCAGTTTTCTGGTATCGGGGGTGGCAAGGCTTAACACCCTATTAACCGCATTGGCAGGCAATTCTTCCAAGAAGTCTACTGCGTCATCTGTATACAGTTCTTCGATAATTTGTGCTACTTCCTGATCGCTAAAGGCGGCAACTAATGTGCGCCGCTGATCAATGTCCAGCATGCTGAACACTTCCGCGGCTTGTGGTTTTGACAACAAACGAAATACTATAGCTGCTTTATCCGGACTATGTTCCTCAATAAATACTGCAACATCCGCCTCGTGCAGCTCCGCCAGTTTAGCCTTCAAAGTGCGATAATCACGCCTATCAAGCAGTTCCAGCAGCTCCTCAAAGATTGCTTGATCTATCACGCTCCACCCCCAGTAAGAATTTTAGAATATCACAACAGTTTTGATTGCTCAAACAGCTGCAGACACTGCATATAAACAATAAAAACGATATATTTATGTGGCAAATATGGTTACACGATAGATTTAGTTTTACCATAGATTTAGTTATATCATAGGCATGATATGCGGGGAATATAGTTTTACCATAGATCTAGTTATGTCATAGGCATAGTATGCAAGAAATTTAATTTTGCTATAGATGTGGTTACGCGAACGATACGGATATACTGTTACCGTGCTTTGATAATTGATCTTTGCTAAGCTTAACAAAGATAGAGCTGGCAAAACCTGCCGTGACAGATCTCGGCAACCATCTCCAAAAAACTGAATTTAGAGTAAATTAGATATTAAGGAGAGGTCTATGCATATTTTCGAACCTATTACCGTGAAAAATCTTAATTTGAAAAACAGAATCGTTATGCCGCCGATGTGTACGTATGCTGCGGATGCGAACAGTCATGTCACCGACAGGCACCTCATCCACTACGGCAGCCGCGCAATAGGCGGTACGGCTCTAATTATTATGGAAGCAACCGGCATTCTACCAAACGGACGCATTACCGATAAATGTCTAGGCATCTGGGAAGATGAACAGATTGCCGGGCTGAAACAAGTAGTTGATTCCTGCCACAATGAGGGCGCTTTAATTGCATTACAGCTAAATCATGCCGGCCGTAAATGTGAAGCAGAATCCAAGGACTATAACTACACTGTGGGACCCAGTGCAATCGCTTTTGACGAAACTTATCGGAGACCGCGAGAGCTAAGCCACAAGGATCTCTCAGACATTAAACAGGCATTTTGTGAAGGCGCAAAACGCGCAGACGCAGCAGGCTTTGACGCCATTGAGCTTCACGGCGCGCATGGCTACTTGCTCAGCAGTTTTTTGTCGCCCATATCCAATATGCGCACAGACGAATATGGAGGCAGTATGAAAAATCGTGCTCGTTTCCTGCTAGAAGTATTGGGAGAGGTTCGTGAGGTCTGGCCACAGAACAAAGCATTGCTGCTGCGACTTTCCGCAACTGATTATTTGCCGGGGGGAACCGATCTGGCAGAGACAATCGAAATAATTAATATGGCCAAGAAATATGTCGATATTTTCCATATCAGCTCTGGTGGTATTGCACCTGCGCTACTCAAAACGTATCCGGGCTATCAAGTTCCCTTTGCCCAGGCCGTAAAAAAAGAATGTCATGTCCCGGTTATCGCCGTCGGCCTCATCAGCACAAGCGAGATGGCAGAAGAAATTCTGGCAAATGACAGGGCTGATCTTGTTGCTCTGGGAAGAGAGCTGCTGCGTAATCCTTACTGGGTAGCCAATACCGCCTGGAAGCTGGATCTGTCCTATGAATATCCGTATATGTACAAAAGGGCCTACGGCAGAAAATTCTGACAGGTACAAAGCGGGCAGGACCCAGTTCTATAATGAACGAGATCCTGCACTGACTGGGGCTTACCCGCTTCAGTCAATAATATGAATCTAGACGGAAATTAGATTTCCTCCTCATTTCCTTGTTCGTTTTGCTCGTCTTCTTGATTATTGTGCTTAACTTCTTGATTGTTAAGCTCACCTTCGGATCGATTTTCTTTTTTTTGCAGATCTGTGTGTTGTACCTCTTGTTCTCGTGAGTACTGCATTTCATGGGGCATATATGGTTCCCGATAATAACCACTGACAGCTTTGTCTTGATAATTCCTGTTGCGTTTTTTCCTGGATCTGACGATAAGAATTATTACAAGAAGAATCACGATGAAAATAACAATTCCGGGCAGGAAATATACTATATTAACCACAAAATTCTCTACTCCGCGACGCAAGTTAACCAACATCTGGGAGAAAGCATTCTTTACCCTATCACCTAAAGATTCTGAAACGCCCTCAGTTCGAGTGAAGTCTCTTACTTCTTCCAGGCTGATAGATATCGTTGAATAGTCAACATAATGGTCCATCCGTTGCATATCTCCTTTGAGATATTCCAACTGAAATATTACATCATCAATTCTCATTTGAATCTCGATAATATCAGCCATGATATCAGCCTCTTCATAAAGAGCTGATAATCTATTGAGTTGGCTCTCCAGTGACCTGATCCGCATCTCTGTATCGTAATAACGATCGGTAATGTCTTCTCCCGATTCACCTTGATTAGTAATTCTGCCGGCTTCGCCCAGCTGCTCTCTAAATCTCGGAATGTTCAGGGCTGGTATACGAAGCTGTAATTGAGCACGCTTTGGACCATCATCACTATAGCCTGCTGCATAGATATCTGAGTACAAGACATACCCGTCAGCAGGATCAACCGCAGATAATATGTTATTTAGCGACTCATCAAAACTCTGCGTCTCAATTGTGTAAGAATACTCTTTTATGATTTTCCTGCCGGTTGCGGAAAAGTCCAACGCATCGTCAGATGACGGCTCTGCTTCGGCTCCCTCGGGGGCAGGAGCATAACCGGGATCCAAGCCTGAACCGTCTTCCTCCCAATAATCCCCCCCGCCAATATCCTGTGCAATGTCTTTGGAGGTATTTGAACCTGCAGAGCACGATGCAAGAGCAGTTATTGTCAAAGCTGTTATCAGAAATAATAAGACTAAGTAAAATTTTTTTTGCTTTTTCATATGTGCTCCTTTTGTTGATCAGGCTTTATTTATTACCCTTGTGGAGATTTCCGGAAATAATAACTGATCACTCTCTATTATTAGACGTCAGCCTGTTGGCAAAGGTTCCCGCTGCAGACCCCGCGTCATAAAGACCACAGTAACATAACGGCTGTCCTCGAAATAATCATTTCCGCCAAAGACATGAATACTTTTGAAATTAGTTCAATCAGCTTCTGCGCCAAACAGCTCCATCAGTCGTTGCAAGTCATCTAGACTCCTGTAGCGGATTACGATGGAGCCTTCTCCATCCTTATAAGTAAACCGAACTTTTGTTCCCAATGCTTTTGAAATATTCTCCTCTACTGTTTTGACACTGAGGCTTTGTGCCTCATCTATTTGTACCGGCTTTGTTTTTTTGCGAGGTGTCAATATTGCTTGTACAGCCCTTTCGGTCGCACGTACAGATAGGTCCTCATTGATGATACGCTCTGCCAGTTTCAGCTGGCTTTCTTCTGTTTTTAATGCCAATAACGCCCTAGCGTGGCCTGCAGATAGTTTGCTGAGTCTAATCGATTTTTGAATAGCTTCAGGTAGCTTCAGCAGGCGTAGAGTGTTTGCGATCGCAGGCCTACTGCGACCAATGTCACGAGCCAACTCTTCTTGAGTCATGTTATATTCTTTAAGGAGACTGCTTAAAGCCTGTGCTTCCTCTATCTGATTCAAATCTTCCCGATTAAGGTTTTCGATTAAGGAAATACGCTGGACCTCTTTGTCATCCAGATCGCGTACTATTACCGGTACTTCCTCCAAGCCGGCCAGACGTGCAGCTCGCCAACGCCTTTCCCCGGCGACGATTGTATATCCCTTGCCCCCGCCATTGGCAACGGCCAATAACGGCTGCACAATACCATTGCTCTCAATTGATAAGGCAAGCTCCTGCAAACTCTCCGGATCAAAATCTTGACGCGGCTGTGCTTTGTTGGGACTAAGCTCATTTATTCTAATCTTCCTAACTTGTTCTGCATCAGCTTCATTCAGCGATGCTATCGCATCAGCACTGAGCAAAGCATTTAATCCGCGCCCCAATCCTCGACTGGCAGATTTTGTCCCTTTAGCAGCTTTGCCTGCCTTCTTAGTATTATTATCTTCTACCATGGTAATTCCTCACTTCTTCTTCTTGCGCATGACCTCTTTAGTCAATGCCCTATAAGCTTTGGCACCTCGAGATCTCTTGTCGTAAATCATAATCGGCTGCCCATGACTGGGAGCCTCACTTAAACGGACATTGCGTGGAATAATTGTCTGAAAAACTTGATCAGGGAATAGATTTCTCACTTCGTTCTCCACTTGGTGCGCTAATTGAGTTCTAGCATCAAACATTGTTATCACTATGCCAAGAAATTTCAAAGACGGATTGCTGCTATTTTTGATTCTGGAATAAGTCTCGAGGAGTTGTTCTAATCCCTCCAGCGCATAATATTCCGCCTGTACGGGAATAAGAATATAATCCGACGCGGTAAGTGCATTCACAGTCATCTGCCCAAGCGAGGGCGGACAATCAATTAATATATAGTCAAAAATTTTTCTTACGTCTTGCAGCGCAGCTGAGAGTACCTTTTCACGTTCGGGGATGTCTATCAGCTCAACTTCAGCGCCTGTCAAATCTATATTAGCAGGACAAATTGATAGATTACGGTATTCTGTTTCAACAATCGCTTCTGTCATGGGCAAGCCGTTAATCATGACATCATAAGTAGTTTTTTTCTGATCCTTCTTCGCTATCCCTAAGCCGGATGTGGCATTTCCTTGAGGATCGGCATCTATAAGCAAAGTCTTTTGACCATTTTTAGCCAGATACGCCGCTAAATTAACAGCCGTAGTGGTTTTGCCTACGCCACCCTTTTGGTTAACTACTGAAATGACATAACCCATAACAACTTCCGCCTTCCCACTGATCATCAATATATTAACACAGCATACTGCCGTTTCTTATGACAATCAACGATTGCGACTGACAAATGGTCGCATCTATAGACAAATCCCCTCCAAAAAATGTTTCACGTGAAACATTTTTTGGAGGGGATTGCTCTTACTAATTCTATATTGATTAATACAAGTAACTGCGTGTGGTTCTTCTACTTTTTTGTAGAGCGGCTTGCCTGTTGTAAAAATCTACTTATCGCTATACGTCCGTATTGGCATACACCGCATTGGCACGGATAAAGTCCCTGCGAGGCTCAACTTTATCTCCCATCAGGAGTGTAAGAGTCTCGTCAGCTGTTTGGGCATCTCCTACCGTTACCTGCTTCAAATAGCGCGTTTCCGGATTCATGGTTGTTTCCCACAATTGATCAGGGTTCATTTCGCCCAGGCCTTTAAAGCGTTGCAACTTAAAATTAGCCCAACCGGTCTTTTCAAGGATCTGCTCGACATCACCGTCTTCATAGGCGTAATAGCTTTCATTTCCGCTATACACTCTAAACAACGGAGGAACAGCGATATAAACATGACCTGCTTCTACTAAAGGTTTCATATACCGATAAAAGAAGGTCAGCAATAACGTTCTAATATGGGCTCCGTCAACATCTGCGTCCGCCATCAATATCACTTTGCCATAACGTAGTCTGGAAAGATCAAAGTCGCTTCCTATCCCCGTGCCCAGTGACATTACAACCGGCATAAGTTTTTCATTATCCAGTACTTTGTCGACTCTTGCCTTTTCGACATTCAGCATTTTCCCCCATAGCGGCAAAATTGCCTGATATTTTCTTTCACGGCCGTTCTTAGCTGTACCCCCCGCTGAGTCACCCTCTACAATAAACAGCTCACAAAAGGTTGGGTCTTTTTCTGAACAATCAGCCAATTTGCCCGGCAAGACATTCGATTCCAAAACACTGACTCGTCTGGTTAGGCTTCTGGCTTTGCGGGCAGCTTCGCTGGCTCTGGCCGCTGCCAGTGATTTCTCTAGGATAATACGCGCAGTTTGTGGGTTTTCTTCCAAATAAATCGCCAGCTTATCGTTGATTGCAGATTCGACTATTGTCCGCACTTCAGCATTGCCCAGTCTCGATTTAGTCTGTCCCTCAAATTGAGGTTCCGGCAGTTTAACGCTTATGATCGCCGCCATGCCTTCTCGTATATCTTCCCCAGAGAGGTTCTTGTCGTTATCCTTGAGGTGGTTATATTTGCGTGCATAGTCATTAACTGTTTTAGTCACTGCGGAGCGAAAACCCGTTAAATGCGTCCCACCCTCAATAGTTGCGATATTATTGGCATAGGAATAAACATTCTCCGCATAGCTGTCATTGTACTGAATGGCTACCTCAACAAAAGTGTCGTTAGCTTTAGTGCAAAAATAAATAGGTGGTCTGTGCAAGGCGGTCCTGTGTCTATTGAGATACTCTACAAAGGAGACGATACCGCCTTCGTAGAACAGTGTTTTCTCAACCTGAGGATCTTCGCGAAGATCAATAAGATTTATTTTTACGCTTTGGTTTAGAAACGCCATCTCGCGATAGCGGGTAATCATCAAATCAAAGTCAAGAGCATCGTCAGGGAAAATTTGAGGATCCGGCTTAAATCTGGTGATAGTTCCCGTTTTATTGGTTTCTCCGATAATCTTCAGCGGCTCGGTAGTAACGCCTCGTTCAAAGCGAATTTTATGAGCTTTGCCCTCGCGATTAACAGTTACTTCCATCCAGGACGATAAAGCATTAACAACTGAAGCGCCGACGCCGTGCAATCCCCCTGATACCGAGTATGCTCCGCCGCCAAATTTTCCTCCGGCATGGAGAATAGTGTGTACCACTTCTACGGTTGGAATATTTGCCTGGGGGTGGATGCCAACAGGAATACCAATGCCATTATCTTCAACTTGGACGGATTGATCAGGAAAAACGGTTACGGTTATTTCGTCACAACGTCCAGCCAGAGCCTCATCGACTGAATTGGCAACGATCTCATACACCAAGTGATGCAGTCCTCTAGGAGTCGTGTCCCCTATATACATACCCGGACGCTTACGTACAGCTTCTAAGCCTTCTAATACTTGAATATCCTCATCCGAGTATTGAGAGTCGCTGTGTGTATCAAAAGAAGCGTTCAGGCTGATATCACCCAAAGACTCCTCAAAATCTTCGACAAGCGCCCGTGGATCTTCGGCCAGATTGCGAAGACCGTCTGCCTCTTCTACGTTAATTGCGTCATCGCTGCTGGAATTAGCGTCTTCATCAGCTCTGCGCAGCAATTCTTGCATAGAGGCATCTAAATTATTATTGCCATTATCCTTATCAATCATTTAGTTCATCCTTATTAATTAATTTAGCAGATATTCTCTTCATGCTCTTCTGCCAGCGCATACTAAGCGTTGTAGTAGAGACAGGTGAGAGAATTACTCTATTTATCGTTAAAACAACAGTGCGAGGAATATCTGTAGTCAGAATATCTACGCGCGAATCATTTTCGGCGGCTGACAAGAATTTCACCGTATCCGGGGCTGAACTGGTTACGGTATCAAGATCAAATATGCCAACAATCCATTCGGCAGGCAGTGACACATCCGCCCCAATATGAATATACAATCTTTAATCCTTCCTGCCCAAAATTTAACTCAAATCACTTCCTCTATTATACCATTAATAAAGAAACTCGCGCGCGCGAGTTAATGGACAGGCGTCCTGCTTTCAGGCTTTAAATCAGATATTTCGGTTATAAATTAGAATTATTGTGAATGTGACAAAATTTTCGTAACAGTAGCATTATCTACCTCAAAGATCGAATAGTCATCAACAATATCCGCCAGTGAACTGGTCTTTGTATCTTGACCGTGCAAGACTTGAGATAATTCGGTGCTGGTTATAAAAGACTGGTGCTTATCTATGGTCTGTAACAACCGATATCGCCTGCTGCCGTCAAGTTCAGACATGACATCATCAAGCAAGAGCACTGGACTTTCTCCGGTTCTGCGTCGTAATAACAGCAGTTCTGCCAGCTTTAAGGATAATACTACCGAACGTTGCTGTCCCTGGGATGCAAAGGGACGGACTTCGTTGCCATTTAGAGAGAAAACGAGATCATCCCGGTGGGGACCGATACAGGTATATCCCCTCAAAATATCGTCAGCAGCTTGTTCCCATAAACGCATTTTCATGATTTGTTGGACTTCTCCGACTGTACTGTTCCTGGTGATAGAACCTACAGTTTTGTATCTAATACGCAGTTCTTCCTTCAACCCGGTAATCTGTGAAATTGCCTCATTTGCCAGAATGTCTATTTCACTTACTGTTTCGTATCTAAGACTGATAATACGAGATGAGCAATCAGCTATCTGTTCATCCCAGACTGCTAAATTCAGATCATAATCACTTGTATTATTACCTGTAGAAAAATCATCCCGCAATTTCTTGAGAAGATTATTTCGCTGAGTAAGCAGATGCTGGTATTGCAAAAGATCCCTGAAATAAGGTGGATAAAGCTGTGAAATCAGCAGATCCACAAAGCGCCTGCGCGCAGAGGGGCCATCTTTGATAAGCTGCAGATCCTCCGGTGCGAATATTACGGCATTAAAAAGACCCATCATGTCCCCGACTCGCTCCAGCCTGACACCATTATGATATATATGGCGGATGGGCTTTGTGCGCAAGGGATCACCGCTTACTGTTGCCAGGTAGTGAATTCGGATTTCTTCTTCAATTGATTTGTCGGTGACAAAACTGATTTTGACGTCATAGTCATCTTTGCCTTGCTGAACCAGTTCAATATCCTTGCCGGTTCGGTGAGAACGAGCGCAGGTACAAAGATATATCGACTCAAGTATATTAGTTTTTCCTTGAGCATTATTTCCATACAGAATCTGAGCACCGGGATAGAATTCCTGTACCAAGTAGGAATAGTTTCTAAAGTTTTTTAATTCGATTTTTGTTACGCGCATGCCTAACGTCTTAAGGGCAACACCAAATAGTTGAAAGAATCACCTTCGACAGGTTTAATTACACATGGACCCAGGCTCCCATTAAACGTTATCAGAATTTCTTCATCAGGAATGACTTTTAATGCCTCAATAAAATATTTGGGATTAAAATCTATGTCAAAGAGATTTCCCGACATAGCAATATTCAATTCCTCCTGAGACGCGCCAATATCCGTCTTCGCACTGATGCTCAATACTTCATCATTATTGGTATGTAAAGTAACTGAAAAACGTCTGTCCTCTGTACGTATTACCAGGGAAGCTCTTTCAAAAGCATCCAAGAGATTCTTGGTGTTTATCGTCATGCTGCTCTCATGATTACGGGGAAGTATACTATTGTAGTCCATAAACTCGCCTTGGATTAGACGAGAAACTACTAAGACTCCACCCATATCAAAAAGAATATGGTTATGCGAGATAGAAATTGCAACATCTCCCTCTTCCTCTAAGACCCTTGCAACTTCGTTAAGCGTTTTGGCAGGAACGATAAACTGCGCATCAGGCAAATTTCCTTCGATCTCCGCTTTGCGCACAGCTAGCCTGAAGCCATCAATAGCTACTAGAGACAAATTCCCTTGTTCAGAGATAATATTGATACCATTCAAAATAGGACGACTCTCGTCGATTGAGGCAGCAAAACTGGTCTGCAAAATCATATCGCCCAAAATATTCTGCGGAACAGTCATCTGTTTCGCTTCTTCTACTATTGGAATCTTAGGATAATCTTCTGCAGGCAAACCTCTCAACTGAAATGTAGATGAGCCGCTCTCAATAGCAATGATATTGTTTTCTTTCATTTCCAGCAAAACGGCTTCTTCCGGAAGTCGGCGCACAATATTGCCAAAGAGCCGCGAATTAATCACAATGCTCCCCGCCATATATATCTCTGCATCTAATTTGTATTCGATGCCCATTTCCAGATCATATCCTGTCAATTTAATACTGTCAGAGACTTCTAATAAAATTCCGTCCAGTATTGGCAGAGTCGAACGGGAAGACACGGCCTTTTGTACCGTCGCTATGGCGTCGACCAGATTCGTTCGGGAACATTCAAACCTCATATTATTTCTCCTTGTCTTCCGAGAAAAAGAGCTTGTATTCTCACCATAACCCGGAAGTTAGTATCTATGTATTTATTCAATTAAGGCTTATTACCACCGGTAATATCTATAAGGACTATCTTCTTCATCTTATTATGGTCTGTCAATAGTGATGATAATCCTTAAAAGCTTGTGATCGTCTTGCTTTGCCAGGGTTAATATCTTGTTTATTACTATGTTAGTGTATTGACAATAACTCAAAAGTATTTACAAATAAATTTTACACACAATTTATCAATGTTAATATCACATCAATATTCACAAATTGTTGATTACTGAATTAGCATCAAGCTAAACGCTTTTCAATCTCTTTTAGCTGTTCTCTAATCCGGGGGTCAGATTCTAATTTTCCTTTTATATTAGCACAAGCATTGATGACAGTAGCGTGGTTCTTGCCACCAAAAAGATTGCCGATTTCAGTATTCGTCAGGCCCAACTTGGTCCGGCAAAGATACATACCCATATGCCTGGGAATGATTACATCTTGACTCCGCTGCCGTGACTTCAGGTCTCCGACAGTAACAGAATAATAATTTGCTACTACTTCCATAATCAAGGCGGGATCCAAGGGGCGTACTGTACCGGGATGAATCATATTTTTCAGTAGATTTTTGGAGGTTTCCAGATTAATTGGGTGCCCAATATCAGCAGAAGCCTTAATAGTCTTATAAGCGCCTTCAAGTTCTCTAATATTTGTAGTAAATGAATTCGCAATATATTGTATTACCTCAGAAGGTAAATTAAGTTGATCGTTTTCTGCCAGGCTGTTCAAGATGGCTATTCTTGTTTCATAATCCGGAGGAGTGATATCTATTGTCAGTCCGCTAATAAATCTGGTCTTGAGTCGCTCTTCCAATGCTGCCAAGCTTTGAGGAGGTTTATCACAGGAAAGAACAATGTTTTTCCCTGACTCAAACAGCCAGTTGAAGGTGTGGAAAAATTCGACCTGCATCTGTTCTTTGCCTTCAATAAACTGGATATCATCGATTAGCAACATATCAACCATACGGTAAGATTTGCGGAAATCATCATAGTCGTTTCGCTGAATGCAAGAAATGAACTCGTTGACAAATTGTTCTGTTTGAATGTATACGACATTCTTTTCTGGAAAATCTTTTTGCACCTGATTGCCGATGGCGTGCATTAAATGTGTTTTTCCTAATCCAGAGCCACCATATAGAAAGAGGGGATTATAATTTTGTGATCCCTTCATGGACGCAACTGCGACACAGGCGGCATGCGCAAAACCGTTGCTGCTGCCGACAATGAAATTATCAAAAGTATATTGGCTATTGAGGATGCTACCCCTGTGGCGCCTTTGTCTACTAGCGTTGGAAGCCTTCTTATTGCTTTTTCTGGCAATAGTGTCTTCGATTTCTGAAATTCCGTTCTCAAAAACCTTGACTTCCACATCGTAGTCCTTATTGGTAAGCAAGACTAAGACATTAGATATCAAATCAGTGTACTTTACCAAGTACTCACGAGTTACATCATTCGGAACAGCCAGAACAAATGTTCTCTCGTCCGGAGAGAACGGCTCTACTTTTCTGAACCATGTATTATATGTCAGGGGAGAGACCTCGTTTACCAAATACTTATCGCAAGCTGAAATCCAAATCTTTCTTGCGTCAGAAATTTGCATATCGCCACCTTCCCTTTCATATCCAGTCACATTATCGTATCAGAAACAACAGAAAAATTAAAGTGTAAAATCACTGCAAATAAAGGGTTTCTGGTTTTTATTAACATTTTTTGCCGTGAATAATGTTAATAACTTAATCAAACTAATTATAATAATGTTTAGAAAATTCTCAAAGGTTGACAGATAGGGAAAATCTTATCAACAATAAAAACAATTTATGTTAATAAGATAATTTTCCCAAGACCAGCTTATCTGTTTGGATCGCTCAGATAATTGCCTGCAGAGAATACCCGTACGGCCTTTATAATCGTATAGGACTTAGTTCAAATTAGCTGGAAGTGCAATAATGCGTGTTCGATGCCTTCGTCCATAACATCCCGGGTTTCAAAATTTGTAAAACGTGTTATGCAGGGGTCAGAGTTACCCATAGCGATTCCTACATTGGCATGGGCAAGCATTTCAATATCATTCATGCTGTCACCAAAGGCGTAGGTTGTGTCGATAATAATATCTTTTTCTTGCTGCAACCATTGTTCAAGAGCTCTCATGCCCGTTCCTTTGCTGCTACCGAGAGGAAGCCCTTCCCGTATTTCAGACGGATAGACAATAAAGTCCAGCTTATGCTGCAAAGAGTCGATTATTGCCTGATCAGATTGTGGATCATTGATCAAATAACTGATCTTATTGATCTGAACCGGGCGTTCATTTAAGCTCTTCCTGCGATGATGGACATCAAAAAGATCAAAAGCATTCCTGGAGATAATCGGGTTAAAGACTGCATCCATTGTATAGATATGCTCCGGTCCCTCTAATAGCAGATCTGTCCTCTCGCGAGAAAATATGTCAACTATTAGTCCAATCAAGTCTTCGTCTAGCAATTCATTGTGGACAACAGTACCGTGAACCTCTACATATGTACCGCAGCCGGCAATAATCCCATCAAAATTCAGGTCAAGGATTTCTTGAGGTATGCTGGCCAGCGACCTGCCGGTATTAATAATCGTCAAATCGCCCTTCGCCTGTAGTTTCGCAATTGATTTTCGTGTTTTGTCGGAGACTTTAAAATTACGGCTTACATCCCAAAGAGTTCCATCAATATCAAAGTAAATTATATTTTTCATAGACCATATCTTACCAGAAAAAAGGGCGAAAAGAAGTAACAGATTGTAAGGATTCAATAAGGAATATATTTGAAGGCGCTGAATACAAAAACCGGTGCGAAAGCTACACTAATTGAAGACACTCATTGATCGTTCTTGCCCACATCTACAGCAGAAAAATCGAAATCACAGTTTTCTTTGTCCGCCGGACAACCCTCTGAGCAGCAGGAAATATGCTTTTTCATCAGTTCAAAAGTCTGAGCGGAAAGTCCATGCTCCATGCGGCAGGCATCGTTCGCCGCAGTAGTCTCATCAACGCCTAAAGACATGAAATACTGCGTCAGGAACAGATGCCTTTCGTAAATTGCCTTCGCCTTTTCCTGCCCTTTCCCGGTGAGTTCGAGATGACCATTACTGTGAATCTTGAGATAACCTAAATCTTTCATTTTATGGACAGCACGGCTGACACTTGGTTTGGAAAAACCCATACTGCGCGCCAGATCAACAGAGCGCACAATAGTGTTCTTTTGTGAGAGAATCAATATGTTCTCCAGATAATTCTCTGTGGATTCTATTTGTTTCATATTTTGCTCCTATTATTCTGACGATAGAATTTTGCGGTTCGTGCTTACATCTGACATCGGGGACAATAATGTGTGCCCCTGCCGGCAACCTTCACTTTAGCGATCTCACTGCCGCAGATTTTGCATTCCTCGCCGGCTCGCTGATAGACCTGCAACTGTTGTTGGAAGTGTCCCCGACCGCCCAAACCGTCAACATAGTCACGAAAAGAAGTGCCGCGATGACCTATACCTTCTTTTATCACATATTGAACAGCTTCATGTAGCCTCTTGATCTCTTCCGTGGAAAGACTGTCTGCCTTCCTCGCTGGTAAAACTTTTGCGCGAAATAATGCTTCGTCGCAGTATATGTTTCCGACCCCCGCCACAACCTTCTGATTCAACAAGATGGATTTGATAGGCGCCTTCGATTTATTTACTATGTTTTGAAAGTCTGCCAAAGTCCAGGCTTTGGACAATGGTTCCGGTCCCAGTCCTGCCAGGCCGGCGTTTTTACTTTCACCCCCCGCCGGCAAAAGCCAGATCCTGCCGAAACGCCTGACATCTTCGTAATCAAGCCAGGCAGGGCGGTCTCCTTCCAGGTGGAACCTCACATGCGTGTGCCTGGACGGCTTGATCTGCTCCGTCTGATATAAGAGTTTTCCCGTCATGCGGAAGTGTACTATCAGCAGAGCTCCTGTTTCCTTATTATCTGTGCTAATTATATCGATCATCAGATATTTGCCTCGCCGCCGCAGATCTGCAATAATCCAGCCCTGCAGTGGTCGTTGATCTTCATTTATTAAGACGTCCTTATGAAAGATCTCGATTTTCGTTATCTCCTGCCCCTTGATCAGGGGCAGGAGGCTGCGACGGATAGTTTCAACTTCAGGCAATTCCGGCATCTGTGATTCCCCCGGCCCGATCTGTTAGCTGCTTATCTCAATGGAGCGCAGGTTTGGCGCAACCACTCGATTTCATTATTGTCTTTCAGCAAGGGCTCAACTTTTTCCAGCACAGAAGCGTGGAAGTCATTGGTCCATTTGAGCTCCTCCGGACTTAACATTTCCGGATCAATCAGCTCACGATCGAAGGGTACAAAAGTCAAATTATCAAAGTACAAATATTGATCAATGTCGATCTTCTCTCCTAGCTGAACAACAACATCATTTTCAATTCTGGTACCGGATATGCCTTCGCGATAGACACCGGGTTCAATTGTCATAAGCATTCCCGGTTTTAGTTCTGTCGCGTTAAAGGCGCGCATGAAACGACAGGGCCCTTCATGAACACCCAGCAGATAACCAAAAGAGTGGCCAGTGCCACACTTATAATCGAGACCGTGCTTCCACATTACTCCTCTTGACAGCACTTCAAGATAAGTGCCGGTGGTTCCAGTCAAGAATGGCTGAGAGGCTAGCCCTATCAAGGCTTTAAGTGTCAGAGTATAGTCGTATTTTTGTTCTTTTGTCACCTCGCCTACAGACATTGTACGCGTGATATCTGTAGTTCCGTCCAGATACTGCCCGCCTGAATCCAGGAGATAGAGCTTACCGGGTTTGATTTTGGCGTGGCTTTCCGCAGTTGGCGCATAGTGCATCATAGCTGCATTGGCGCCGGAAGCAGAAATCGGACTAAAGCTCAAATGGACAAAGTTTTCGCCTTCCTTACGCAGTTCATAAACCTTGTCTAATACATTGAGCTCATCAAGATCCGCTCCTTTAGCGCTTTGATCTTTCAGCCAGTAGATGAAACGGGTAAGAGCGACACTGTCTCTAAGGTGAGCATTCCTGACATTCTTGAGCTCGACTTCATTAAGCTGTGCCTTCATCAGATGAGGATAGTCAATCTCGGAGGATATTTCTACATGTTCCGGTATGGCATTGTAGAAGGCCGTACCAATGGCGCTGCGGTTTAAAATCATTCTACCGGCAGGAATTTGCTGCAAATGAGGGATTATATCGTCATAGTCGACCAAAGTCACTCCGTTTTCGGACATGGAAGCACGGAACTTGTCATCTGTTTTGTCCAAGTGAACAAACAGGCGGGCATCATTCTGGGAGATGAGCGCGAAGGACAGGGCCACGGGATTTGAGGGAACGTCACCACCCCGGAAATTGAAAAGCCAGCAGATATCGTCCAGTCGTGCATAGAAAGCGAAGTCGTAATTTTCCTTTGCCATTGTTGCCCGCACTTCGTCAAGCTTCTCTTTGGCGGTCTTGCCTGTAAACTCGATGTTATGAAGCCAGACTTTTGCAGAGGGCAGAGCAGGTCGGTCGGCCCAAATATCTCCTACTAAGTCTAGATCTGTTACTAACTCGATTTTGGATTTCAGCAGGGTGGGCTGCAATTCATCGATAAATGCTTGCGAAACAATCCGCCCGTCAAGTCCCAAACGGCTGCCCTCAGGGAGATTGTCTTTAATATAGTCCGCCAGAGATGGAAAACCATCAATACCTATTTTCATCATCTCAAACTCGGAACCCTCAATTTGCTTTGCCGCCTGAATGAAATAGCGCCCGTCTACCCACAAGAGTGCCTTGTCCCCTGTCACAAGAGCGTAGCCCGCAGAGCCATCAAAGCCGGTCAACCAGACTCTTGTTTGGAAGTAGTCAGAAATATATTCTGACTGATGCGCATCGGCTGTATTGATGTAATAAGCATCTAAATTATTATCCTGCATGAGAGATCTCAGTGCTGTCAATTTCTCATTAGTTGTCATGTAGTTTCTCCTTCGTTAGTTGCTTTGCCTTACTATCTATTACATAGTCAAAATTACCTTACTATATTCTACTGCATTATGTCGACAATAGACAGTTTCACTGTATTTGTGCTCTATCAAGCAGGGTCTGTTAACAAACAAATGGATGTCGAAAGCAAAGTTGGATGTGTAAATTATAAGACCATGTATTCTACTCAAGAGCGGCTATATTCTTTCGTTACTGACCTCGCAGAATTCCAATTTTGTGCAGATACCGATTATTGTAGACATCAAAAATCTACAAATAATGTCCGATTTGCCACCATTTTATTGAGTCTTTTGTCCCCCCCGAATTATTGACGCCTTACGTTTAAAGGGGTATTCTATAGGCGTATGTATATGCAATTACAAAATTTTCGAGATTTCTACGCAGGACAATATATTTGGGAATAAGCCGACCGTTTTTTACGGTCGACCAAAAATAAGGAGGAATTATTAATGACCAAAATCACAGACCCACAGTACTACATGGATTTGGAAGAAAAGCATGGCGCACACAACTATCATCCACTGCCTGTAGTGTTGTCAAAAGGAAAAGGAGCGAAGGTTTGGGACGTAGAAGGCACAGAGTATTATGACTTCTTGTCTGCCTATTCCGCAGTAAACCAAGGACACGGGCACCCGAAGATTGTCGGAGCCATGAAAGATCAACTTGATAGTATCGCTTTGACATCAAGAGCTTTCTACAATGATAAACTTGGCCCCTTTACTAAGTTTATTACTGAATATTTTGGCTATGACAAAGTTTTGCCGATGAACTCAGGTGCAGAAGCTGATGAGACAGCTCTTAAGCTGGCACGTAAATGGGGCTATGAGGTTAAGGGAATTCCTGCCAACAAAGCCAAAATTATCTGCTGTGAAGAGAACTTCCATGGTCGTACCATAGCTATTATCTCCATGTCCACGGATCCCGATGCCACTGAGAATTATGGTCATTTCCTGCCCGGCATCGAGAAGATTCCTTACGATGACATTGATGCACTCGAGAAAAAACTGGAAGAGGTCGGCGAAGAGACCTGTGGCTTTATTCTGGAACCAATCCAGGGTGAAAGAGGCGTCTATGTCCCCGAAGATGGCTATCTGAAGAAGGCTTATGATCTTTGTAAGAAGCATAACGTTCTGTTTATTGCTGATGAAGTTCAGACCGGTATCGGCAGAACCGGCAGACTCCTTGCCTGCGATTATGAAGATGTACGTCCTGATGTCCTGATTCTTGGTAAAGCACTGTCCGGCGGCACCATGCCCGTATCCGCTGTACTTGCTGATGATGAGATCATGCTGACAATTAAGCCTGGCCAGCACGGTTCCACCTTCGGCGGTAACCCGGTTGCCTGTGCAGTCGCACAAGCAGCACTTGAAGTTATTCGCGATGAGAAACTTACAGAGGGCGCAGTAGCCAAAGGTGAGAAGTTCCGTTCATTCCTCAGAGATCTGAATGACCCGAACATTGTTCTGGTACGTGGTAAGGGACTGCTGAACGCTGCTATCATTAAAGAGAGAAATGGCCTGGAAGCTTGGGATCTCTGCCTGATTATGCAGAAGAACGGTGTTCTGGCTAAGCCTACCCATGGCGACATCATTCGCTTTGCTCCTCCTCTGGTTATTACCGATGAGGAACTCGATGACGCTCTCAACAGAATCAAGCTGTCACTCGAAGAATACGGCAAAGCATAAGCTGCACCATTTAGCTTAAAAGATCCAATCCAAAAGGGGTATTTCACCGGAAATACCCCTTTTTAGATCCGTGATTTTACAGTAGTTTGTTTTAACAGAAAATAAATTCTGCCGGCATCACATCCTAATTATGTTTTACAATATGATGGCTTGAAGACAACGGAAATGGGCAGCAGTCCATATCTGTTAGTAAAGGAACCGCTGTCTATTGTTGGATAGAAGATAGGATTTATCTCAGAAAATTAATGTCATATTAAGTCTTAACTTGCTTCTCTCTCTCGTACGCGGCGCAGAATCAAAGTCAGACTAAAAAATAGCATGCCCATCAGGAGCATAATGCCGATATTGCGCCAAATCTCGCCCAAGTCCGCCGATAATGACACTGTGCCCTCCAAGATAAACTGATTGGATACATCCCAGTAGGTAGGCATGAAAGAGAAAACGGTCTGTAGCGGCTGCCAGACAATTTCGCGAGGAACGAAGATTCCTGTGCCAAATGCTGTAGCTAAGCTCACTAATGTTCCCAAAAAGCTGGAAGAGCTCTGGGTCGAAAAGATCTGTATTAAAAGCATGATGAAGGCTGAAAGAGCCAGGGCATGTGTCAGACTGGATATAATCATCCAGATGACGCTCTGATCCCTTAAGGCGGAGAATCCTGCTATTAGGAACAGTGCCAGGG
>DUPE01000037.1 GCA_012838475.1 Clostridiaceae bacterium | reverse complement strand
TTCTGCGTCTGGTGAGCTGATCCATCCTTATTAACTGCATTCGTCTTCGTCCAAAGGAATTCTGTATCATTCTGACTCCATCAAGCTGGCGTATTTAAGCAGCTGTTCCATGTTGTCTTCCACATAGTCGGTGTCATAGTCACCGCGGATAACGTCATTTTCAAAAAGCAGTACATATAAGAGTCCGACATTGGTGTCTACTCCGTCTACAATCATTTCCTCTAAACAGCGGCGCATGCGCCTGATTGCGTCACGTCGGGAACTGCCATGAACGATCAGTTTGGCAATCAGAGAATCATAGTGGGGAGTAATCTCACAGCCGGAATACATGGCTGAGTCAACCCTTACAGAAAAACCGCCGGGAAGATTGAACTGTTCGATCCTGCCGGGAGAAGGCCTGAAGCCATTTGTCGGTGATTCGGCGTTGATGCGGCATTCGATAGCATGACCGCGCAATTTGACTTCCGCCTGAGTCATGGCCAGCTTGGCACCGCTGGCGATACGAATCTGTTCACGCACCAGATCCAGCCCGGTCAGAACCTCAGTAACCGGATGCTCAACTTGGATGCGCGTATTTACTTCCATGAAGTAAAATTCTCCTGTAGGAGCGAGAATAAATTCTACCGTGCCTGCGCCGAGATAATTTGCCGCCCGGCCAGCTTGAATGGCTGCCTCGCCTAATTGGTGGCGCAGATCGTCAGATATCAGTGAGCAGGGCGATTCTTCTATCATTTTTTGTCGTTTGCGCTGCAATGAGCAGTCACGCTCACCCAGCTGGATAATTTCGCCGTGACTGTCGGCCAGAATCTGTATTTCCAGATGCTTGGGGTTTAAGATCAGTTTTTCCAGATAAACGCCTTCATCGCCAAATCCCAGTTTAGCTTCACGTCTGGCTGACTGAAGACCTTCTTCCATCTCTTCCGGCTTGTCTATTCGTCGCATACCGCGCCCGCCGCCGCCGGCTGTCGCTTTTAGCAACACGGGATATCCGATCTCATCAGCTACGCTGAGGGCTTCCTCTACTGAGCTGAGCAAGCCGGGTGAGCCGGGTATGGTTTGAAGTCCGGCCTCACTCATCAGCTGCCGGGCGTTGGCCTTATCTCCCAGTTGGCGGATTGTTTCCGCCCTGGGACCGATGAAGGTGAGTCCGGCAGCATCGGTCAGTTCCGCGAACTCTGCGCTCTCAGCCAGAAAACCATAACCGGGATGGATCGCGTCACAGCCAGTTGAGAGTGCCGCCTGCAAGATACCGGGCATGTTTAGGTATGAGGCCTCCGGGCGTGGACCGCCGATGCAAACCGCTTCAGCGGCCAGCTGCGTGTGCAGTGCTTCACGATCGGCAGTAGAAAAGACCATGACTGTTTCGATACCCATCTCCCGACAGGTTCGCATAACACGAATGGCGATTTCGCCACGATTGGCAATGAGTATTTTCTTTAACATTTTGGGGTTGGATTCCTACTGAGTATCCGGTTGACTTTCAGGTTGATTGGACGATTGGATTTCCATTATTAGCTGATCGAATTCTACCATCGCAGCGTTCTCTGCTTTAATGCTGTGGATAATCCCGTCGCAAGGAGAGTCAATGTAGTTTAACATCTTCATGGCTTCCAGAATAAAAAGAGTCTGCCCCTTCTTAACCGTATCGCCGACATTTACATAAGGTTCTGCGCCCTCCTCCGGAGCCTGATAAAAAACACCTACCAGAGGAGCTCGTACCTCAGTTAATACAGTGGTGTGTGCCTGATCTTCCTGCGCCGCAGATATACCTGAGGTGTCTTCGGCGGAAGGGTCGGCGTTTATCAAATCCAAACCGGATGAGGCAGCAGCTGCAACACTCCTGATAGAAGTTCCATTTGCAATAATGCCGTGGGCAGTAAATGGAGCAGAGCAATTCTTCGGCCGGTCTTTTTCTCCGGGCACTGACGAGTCGATGTCAGCAGGGACTTGCAGTGACAAAGCCGGTTTGGATGCCTCCAGGGTCAACTTGCAGTCAGCAGTCTCCAGAGTCATCTTCGCCAGCCCGCTTTTGCGGAAAACTGCTATGATTTCCTGCAGCTCCTTACTGTCCATGATTACAACTCTAGATCAGGTCTGCGCAATTTGATGGTTTCTGCGATTTCAGCCACTGTCGACATGCGCTCGACTTCTTCATCTGCGACCTGGATTTTGAAGTGTTCTTCCAGAGACATGGCCAATTCCACTGCATCGAGTGAGTCGGCATTAAGATCTTCAATGAGACGTGCATCGGGAGTTACCTTTGACTCGTCTACACCCAAAAGATCGACTATAATCTGACGTACTTGTTCTGTAATCATGCTTAACCTCCAAGCAGCAAGTTGTAATGAAATGTATCAATAATTTAGTTAAAATAATTATATAAATGATTTTAACTTTCTGCCATTATGTGAGCAGCATCATTATTTGTCAAGCATGCAAATATGAATTTTTCGTAAATGTAAATTTGATTTATTTAGATTGATCAAACGGCAGCAAGCGGGCTTTTAGCTCTGCCTCATCAAGAGACCAATCGCTAAAGAATAGCCCCCGGTCAAGTTTTCGCCACAGCTCAGTGACCATTGCCTTGAGGTCTAAATCTATTAAATCAGTGAAAACGCTGCCTGCTGTCGCGGCAATATCCACAGGCAGATCGGACGGGAAAAGATTTATTCCGATGCCTAAAATGTGATGTGATTTATATTGCTCCCAGAGAATTCCGGCTACCTTACGTTCACGTAAAATGAGGTCATTTATCGGCTTGATGCGGGTAAATTCCCCGGTTTCATGGTGTAAAACTTCAACTATGTGACCACAGTCTTCAGTGCAATTGTGGGCACTAACTGAGTAGCTGAAATCTTCTA
>DUPE01000123.1 GCA_012838475.1 Clostridiaceae bacterium | reverse complement strand
AGGTACTCTGGTCAATGCTCTTTTGTCTTATTGTGAGGAAGATTTGTCCGATGTTCAGGGAGAAGACCGACCGGGGATTGTTCATCGTCTGGATAAAGACACAACGGGCCTGATGATCGTGGCGAAGAACAACGACGCTCATCTTGATATCGCTTCTCAGCTAGAGAAGCGTACGTTAAAGAGATATTATAATGCCGTCGTCTGGGGCAAGCTCGAAGCCATGTCATTTGTGATTGACGCACCGATCGGACGCGATCCGAATCATCGCCAACGCATGACGGTCATCAGCTCCGGCAAACCGGCGGTAACAAAGATAAATGTGATTGAGCAGGCGTTGCGTGGAGCGTATCTGTCTTGTGAACTTATCAGTGGCAGAACGCATCAGATCAGAGTTCATCTGTCCTATATTGGTCATCCGATTGTCGGCGATACTTTGTACGGGATGAAATGGCCCGGCTTTTTTTCCAAAGGACAATTATTACATTCCCAGAGATTAGAATTTGTGCACCCGAGATCAGGCAAGACTATAAGTTTGACCTCTGAGGTGCCTGCAGATTTTGGTGAAGCTATGGAATATATGCGAGGAGAAGGCTAAGAAAGTATATGCGTTGTGAAGGATAAAGAGATAGAGAGAAACGCAAAGACAAAAAATAGGAATAGCAGGAGCAGTGCAGCTAGTAAAGTCAGGACCATTTTTAATAATCCGGTCTACTGGCTTTTGTTTGTTTTGCTCTTATTTGTGGGTGTTTCCATCGCCGCCATGATAGATAGCATTGGTCAGGAGAGTGAGGAGGATGAGGTCAACAGGCTTTATGAACAAGCAGAAAATGAGTTGAATTCTCTAATCCTTAACAATGATACCCTGCTAAGACAGCAAAAGAATCTTGAAAACGAAAGACGCGATTTGCTGGATACTTTAGCCTTGGATACCGCCAGACCGGATTTGCTGGTTGAACTGGAAGAGGCCAGGCTGCTGGCAGGCCAGGAGGCGGTTACGGGTCAAGGGCTGGTGATAACTTTGCAAGACAAGGAAGACTATGATTTCCTGATAGACAGTTCTGACGCATTGATTCATGACGGTACCATAACTCATGTGCTCAATCTGTTAGCAGGTTCGGGCGCCAGAGCGATGTCATTTAACGATATCAGGATAACCGCCTTGCCTCAGATTTATTGCATTGGCCCTACCATTCTATATTATTCAAGAAGGATGACTCCTCCGTATATTATTTTAGCTATAGGACCACCGGAAGAAATGCAGGAAGCCTTGCATTCGGATAGGTATCTGCAGAGAATAACAAGTCTTGATGTTGGTATCAGGATGACCATAGAGAAAGGGCAGATTACAGTGCCGTCATTTTCAGAATATGATGACTATCGGAAATTTATTAATCAATTGGAGGTAACGCGCAGTGAGGATTAAATATGGCCGCAGTATTTTTGTCATTATCGTCTGCGTCGTTCTGGGGATTTTGCTGGCGTTGCAAATGAGTAACTTGAACAGGCGCTCCAGGTCGAGAGACAGCTTACAGGAATTACAGAATTCGATAATTGAATATCAGAAGAAAAATCAGGAATTGGATCAGCGCAATGACCAGCTCTACAACTATATTCGTACTCTGGAAAATGAGCTGAGCGGTTCTGAAACAGGTGCCATTGCCAAGATAATTGAGGAAAAGGAAAGTTTCGCGATTTTTGCGGGGCTGCGCAAAGTGGAAAATGAAGGTCTGATTATCACTTTGTCCAGCAAAGCTCCGGCCAGAATGCGCGACTCAGTATTGCGTCAGTTCACAAATGAGCTGGCATCACTTGGCGCTCAGGCCGTATCGATTAATGGTGAGCGTAAAGTTGCAACTACCGAGATCAGAGCGGTAGATGACCAGATTCTAATCAACGGTGTACGTTTCGACCGCAATGGGACCTTTGAGATTAGAGCTATTGTTGATCCGGATACCATTGACAATTATGTCATTCCCTATTTAGAGAATGTTAAAGCAGCCATTCTCCAGGAATTGACCGGGGAAAACTGGACGATCACGATTAAGCATGAGCTGAAGGTAGTGATTCCCGCTCTCAGTGAGGACAGGATATCTTACCAAAAAGATTTGCTGTTCCCAGTAGAGTAAAGATATACTGATTTTATATGGAAAAGAGAATTACACTAGACCATACGGGAGCCGGAATGGCGGTGGTAGGAGCCTTCAACGGGCATGCCAAGATGGTGGACGAAGTTTTTGGCGTCGAAACCGATACAACCATTGACGGTCTGGTTGTCCGTGGTGAAAATGAGGCTGATATCGATGCAGCCATACAATTATATGTCAAGATGGAAGAGTTGCATGAGGCTGGGCATCCTCTTACCGAACAGTTAGTGCGCTATCTTATCGATGCGGTCAAGAGCGGCGATCAGGAAGTTGTTTTTAAGGAGTTCTCGCCGGATATAATCTGTGTCAATGCCAAGGGCAGACCGATTTTGAGCAAAACCTTCGGGCAGAAGGAATATATCAAAGCGATTAAAGACAATGATCTGACTTTCGCTATCGGTCCTGCGGGTACAGGCAAGACCTATCTGGCTGTTGCGATGGCCGTGAAGGCTTTCCGTGAGCATGATGTCTCTAGAATTATTCTCACGCGGCCGGCCGTAGAGGCGGGCGAGAAATTGGGATTTTTGCCCGGCGCGCTTCAGGACAAGGTTGATCCTTACATGCGACCCCTCTATGACGCTCTTAACGATCTGATGGGAACTGATTCTTATCTCAAGAACATGGAGAAGGGATTAATTGAGGTGTCACCATTGGCGTATATGAGAGGCAGGACTTTGGATGACGCTTTCATTATCCTGGATGAGGCTCAGAACGCAACCAGAGAACAAATGAAGATGTTCCTGACGAGGATAGGTTTCCATGCCAAAGCTGTTGTTACAGGGGACATTACCCAGATTGATTTGCCTCCTGACCGCAGGAGTGGGCTGGAAGAGGCAGCGGATCTATTGGGTAAGGTTGAGGGCATCGGCACGATCAGGCTGACCCAGCGGGATGTAGTGCGCAACCCCTTGGTTCAGCGCATAATCCGGGCGTATGAGGCAGCTCATAACAGGAAACAAAACAGAAGGCGGGGGTAGATGAGCCATGAAGATGACTACAAATAAGGTTCTTACAATGGCAATTCTGTTGCTGATGATTTTCGTCTTCACTATATCAATTTATGTCGGTTCCATGCCGGAAAATTATGATCTGAATGTTGGAGATATCAGCGATTATGATATTAACGCGCCTCGGGCAATCGCAGATAAAATAGAGACGCAAAGAAGAGCGGCTCAGGCTCAGGCGGAGATTCAGACGGTAATGATGCGGTCTGAACAGGCCAGCGCCGCTGCTATTTCTAATGTGAATCGTTTTATCGACCTGGTCAGTGCCAGAAGAGATGCTATTTATTTGGTGCAGCTACCGGACACAGAAACACCTGACTCTGAGGGTGAAGACGCTCAGGGCAGACCCGGGGAGGATGACCCTGATCCTATTGAGGGAAATAATCTGAGGCAGCCTACAGAAACTGAAATCCAGATATCTGCTTCCACTTTGATTTCGGAGCTGGACCAGACCCTGGGGATTACTCTGCCTGCAGCAGATGCTCAGGAACTGATGAAGATGACGGAAATCCGGCACAACAATTTCTCTGATCTTCTGCAGACCCAGGCAGAAGCGATCATGTCCGGCTCTCTAGATCAAGCTCAGCTCAGTCTGACTATCAATCAGACAATCCGAACTCTCAGAGACAATAGTGAGTATTATGTAGACGATACGACTTTAGTCGGTGAAACACTGCAATTGCTGCTCCAGCCCAACGTCATCCCCAATGAAGAAGCAACTATCAACGCGCGTCAGGCTGCTTACGATCGGGTGATTAATAACCCGGTGATGGTTAACCGGGGAGCCAGAATTGTCTCAAGAGGAGATATGATTACCGAGGCTACCTGGCAGATGTTGCTTGATCTGGATCTGACCGGTAATCAGGGGATTGATCGTGTTCGTATGCTGGGTACTTTATTGCTGGTTGTTTTGCTTTCAGGTATTGGTGTTGCCTATTTTAGACGTTATTACCCGCAAATAGCGGATTCGACTCGCAACCTTCTAGCTCTGGCTCTGGCTGTGCTGCTGCCCATCCTGGCCTCTATTTACCTGGCTCAGAATAATCCTTTGACACCTCCTGTATATTTTGCCGCGGTGGTTCTTGCTGCCTATTTTGGTTTCCGCACAGCCACAGTTGTATCTGCACTGCTTATTATCATGATAATTCCCATGACCGGATTCGAAGTCGCCTTTCCGATGACTGCTTTGGCAGGCTGTCTGATCGCGGCGTTATACACAAAAGGCATCGGCAGACATGACAATTATGCAAAGATTATTCTTGCCACCACCTTTGTTACCTTTGGTATGAGTGCTATTTTCGGGCTTCTGGCTCATGAGACCTGGGATACTATGCTGTCACATATGTTGCAGGCAGTCCTAAGCAGTATGTTCTCCGTGATTGTCGCCATCGGCATAATGCCTGTGTTTGAAATGATCTTTAATACAGTATCTCCCTTGCGCCTGATTGAGCTGTCACAAACCAGCCATCCGCTCTTAAGACGCCTGTTTATTGAAGCCCCGGGGACCTCACAGCACTCTATGATGGTCGCCAATCTGGCTGAAGCAGCCGCGGAGGCGATCGGTGCCAATACCATGATTGTCAGAGTAGGCTCTTATTTTCATGATATCGGCAAACTGGAAAACCCTATGGCCTTTACAGAAAATCAGGACGGCGATAATCCTCACGACAGAATGCTGCCTCAGGAGAGCAGTAAAACTATAACAAAGCATCCATCCGACGGTGTTAAGCTGGGCAAAAAATACAGACTGCCGCAGCCAATCTTGAATATTATTGCTCAACATCATGGCTCAACCGTACTGGAATACTTCTATCACAAGGCGAGCGACATGGCGGAAGCAGAGGGCAAGCCGACCCCAACAACAGGACTTTATACCTATCCGACTCCGGTGCCGGACAGTGAGGAATCAGCTATCGTGATGTTGGCTGATTCTGTGGAAGCCGCCATGCGATCAGTTAACCCGGATAATATTGAAGACGCTGAGAAATTGATCAGGCGGATAGTAAGGACCAAGACGGATCAGAATCAACTGATTAAGTCGGGTTTGTCTTTCGCTCAGGTCGAAACCATCATCCTCTCCTTCCTGCATGTTTACGCAGGACATTTTCATCAACGAATTCCCTATCCGGAGCGGCAAGCTGAGACTGCAACTAATTAGCATCTCCCGGCGATGGTGGCAAAACATAGGTGTCTACAGACTATTGTTACATTTGGGCTTGCAGCTAATTAGCATCGCACGGAAATAGTGGCAGAGTTAAGATAGTTTTTTGATGAGTCAAAACATAATTGCAGGAACTGGCAGTGAGGACTTAGGAGGGTAGTGACAAATTGAATTCATCTGTAATCGTACATGTTGATAATGAAGCCGGAGAGCTGGTCAATGAGGCAATTGAAGCTCAGCTGATTAATGCTGTAAATAAAACCTTTGCCCGCTTCGCTCTGATTGAGGAGCTAGCAGATGAAGGAGTGATCGCCCAAGTCTCTATCTTGTTATCTGACAGAGAGTCGATGAAGGCGCTTAACAGTGAATACATGGGCAGGGACGAGGTTACTGACGTTCTTTCTTTTCCATTTTTGTCTTTGACGGATGGTGTCTTGCGTGGCGAAATCAATGACTGGGATGTGGAAATTGTTGATGATAAAAAGCTGGTCCATTTGGGCGATATTGTCATTTGTCCTGAAGTGGCAGCCGAGCAGTCAACCAAGTCAGCCAAGCAGACAGACAAACAGGCAGCTAATCTGGCAACCAAGCAGTCAGACAAACTGGCAGCTAATCTGGCAACCAAGCAGTCAGATATACAGGTAGCAAAGCAGGCAGTCGAGCAGCCAGTCAATCTGGCAACCAAGCAGGCAGATAAACAGGCAACTAATCTGGCAGCCAAGGGGGCAATAAAACAGGGACGCTCTCTGCAAGACGAAATGCTTATGCTCACTGTCCACGGTAGCCTGCATCTGCTAGGGTTTGATCATGGTGAGGAGGCCGAAGAAGCTAGAATGTTCTCTCTTCAGGAGAGCATTCTCAGAGATTTGACACTTCCTGAGGCTGAGGATTCCCCCGAGGATTTCACCGAGAGTTTTCCCTCAGGTTTATCCGACGACTTTCTCATGGATTTCTCGCAGGATAGTATTGACGCAAACAACTTGACTGGCCTTGAGTCCGATTCGCCCGATTCAGTAGACTTAGCTGAAGATTTCCCTGCGAGTTTCGCGGCGGACACAACTGATACTTTCGCCGAGGATTTCATCGGGGATTTTCCCGAGGATTTTAAAGCCGGTTATGTGACAATCATCGGTCGGCCCAATGTGGGCAAGTCCACATTGCTTAATTATCTAATCGGAACAAAGATCGCCATCATTTCACCTAAACCCCAGACAACACAAAAAATGATCCGCGGCGTCTATTCCGATGAGGAAGCACAAATCGTCTTGCTCGATACACCAGGCATACACCAGCCATCCGATAAATTGGGAAGACTCATGCTCAAAGCTGCTGAACAAGCCTTGCTGGAAGCTGATGTTGTCTGCCTGATGATTGAGGCCGGTTTCAAGCCTTTTGTAGACACAATAGAGCACAGGCTGTTGAAAAAGGCTGAAGAGTTGGATAAGCCCGTGATAATAATTCTGAACAAAACGGATATTGCAAGTAAAGAAGGGATGCTGCCTTTGATAGATATCTACAATCAGAATTACAAGATCACCGCCTTTGTCCCCATCTCTGCCAAGAGCGGCGAAGGTGTCGAAATTCTTATTAGTGAGATTAAGAGGGTTTTGCCCTTCTCGGAGCCCTTATATACCGAGGAGAATTACTCAGATCAGACAGAAAAAATGCTGGCTGCTGAGTTGATTCGCGAATCCATTCTCTATCGCCTGCAGGAAGAAGTACCCTATGGCGTTGCTGTAATAATCGAATCCTTTGATGAGGATTATGATGCAGCCGGGAGTCGCACTCGGGCACAAATAGATGCTATTGTCTTGACGGAAAGAGAAAGCCATAAAAGGATACTGCTGGGCAAGGGCGGCAATATGATCAAGCATATCGGTATTAATTCCAGAGAGAAAATTGAAGAGATGCTCGGCTGCCCTGTCGATCTTTCCCTCTTTGTTAAGGTACGCGCTGATTGGCGCAACAAGTCTCACCATTTGCGCGAGCTGGATTTTGAGAGCCGGGATTTCTCATGAGCCATCAGCGGATTAAAGCTTTTGTACTGCAATCTAAAGCCTTCGGCCAAAAGGACAGATTATTGCATCTGCTGACTGAGAAGCAGGGGCTAATTGTTGCCATGGCTTACGGCGCTGCCAGTGGCAAAAGTCAGCTGAAGGCGGTGACGATGCCTTTTGTCCTGGGGGAGTATGAGATCTTTTCCTACAAGGATCGCTGTACCGTCGATCGCGGTGAGCTTGTCGAGCCGTTTCTGCCGATTTCCCAAGACATTGCCAGGCTCACCTCTGCCGCGCATTTGAGTGAAGTGACACTCGACGCTCTAGTGCAAGGAATCTGCGAAGAGGGCGTTTATAAGCTGTGGGCTTACAGCCTGTATGAGTTATGTAATGGCGAAGATCCCACGCTGTCGGCGCAAATATCCGCTTTGCGTCTCCTGTCTGATCTAGGCTACGCACCCTGGCTAAACGACTGTGTTCTTTGTCATGAAGATATTGATGAAGGCGCCTATTTCGGGCTGCGCGAATCGGGACTGATCTGTCCCAGACACAAGTCAGATGATAGTATCTACATCTCCTATGCAGCCATCTCCTCACTGCTCTACATCGTCCAGACAGACTATGAGCTGTTATTCAACTTTACGGTTAGTGAGAGGGTGCGTTCCGAGCTTCTTTGTTTTATCGAGAGATATCTGGAAGAAAAAATGGAAAAGAGCTACAGCCGCCTCAAGTTGCTTGAAGGCTTTGACAGCATCCTAAAGGAGACGGCACTTTGCAGAGGGGCAGATGTAGAGGATTCTGATGACGATACAGACGTCAAAAGACTTATGTAAACTAGAATTTCTCCCAGAACTCCTCGATGTAGTTGAGAGTTTCTTCGTCTTCGTGCGTATGAATTGTTAGCCAATCTTCAGGCAGCAGAGCCTGATAATCCTCCCGTGAATAACGGTCATCCAGCAAGACTATAATGCCATGATCTGATTCAGCTCGAATCAGTCTGCCGGCAGCCTGCATCACTCGGTTAAAGCCCGGGAAAGTGTAGGCGAAGTGAAAGCCGCTGCCAAATTCCTGCTCATAATACTGGCGCATTAATTCGCGTTCAGGAGAAGGGCTGGGCATGCCGGTGCCGATAACAAAAACGCCTATCAGTTGCTCACCGGTCAGATCAATCCCTTCACTGAAAACACTGCCCATACAGGCGAAGGCCAGCAATGGTTTGCTGGCCGTTGTGCGAAAACGATCCAACCATTTTTGTTTTTCCGGTTCATTCAAATTTGGTTTTTGTATCATGATCTGCCAGTCTTGAGGTACTTCCAGCTGCTTTAGCGTAGTGATAACTTGCCGGATATAGGCGAACGAAGGGCAAAAAACCAGATAATTTCCCCGATGCAAGGTAACAGCCTGCAATATCAGATCAAGTATAGGTCTGATTGTTTCGCCCCGATCCTTATACCGCACGGAGTAGGTGTCTACTGCCAGAACCAATCTGTTTTCCGGAGCGAAAGGTGAGGGGAGCAGCATGTGGTCAGCCGGTTCCTCCTGATTTTTCGCATACAATAGCCGCTGATAATAATCAATCGGATTTAGTGTCGCAGAGAAGAATATCGTCGGGTAGCGCTGATAGTATTTTTCCGTAATATTGATCGCGGCGTCGAGGCAAAGCAGCCCGATTATCAGATTGTCTTCGGAAGTTTGGCGGACCATTGTGATGTAGTTTTTGTCGTAGAAACACTCAGCCACCCGTTGATAGAAGCTGAGTTCAAACCACAGCTTCATCAGTTCGTTGCGGTGTTCCCATTCAAGAAAAATATCCAGGAACTGTCCCAGAGAGAAGATCAGTGAACCGATATTGGCTAGAAACCTATCCAATACTATGCGGGTGCCGATAAAATGCGGTGCACGAAGTAAATCACGCTCACTGACCGGAGTGCCCAGAAGATCACCGGCGGTAAATTCGCTTTCACCGGCACCCAGAAGCGGGAAAAGACTGTTCAGGCTATCACCGATTGTACGAAGGCGATTAAGCACATATACAGTTGGCGCCAAATCTACTATCTCCGGGGACGCCAGCAGACGTTCTGCTTTACGCAAGTCATCCAATTCCAAGAAACCACTGTACATCTGGCGGGATCTGGCCGGCAGATTATGCGCCTCATCGATCAAGAGAATATGCTTCTCCCTGTTGTCGGCATGAAAGAATCTGATCAAAGAGACGCGCGGATCGAAGAGATAATTATAGTCTCCAATAACAATATCGCACCATTCGGAATAATCCAGCTGTAATTCAAAGGGGCAGATACGATGTTTCCCGGCCAGCCTGAGGATCGTTTCTTGATCGGCTCGCTTTTGTTGCGCCAGTTCCTGGAGCGCTGCAGGCAGACGCTCGTAATAATCCAGGGCATATTGGCAGAGTCTTTGCTCACAATAGATGTCCGGCTCGAGACAAAGCTTCTCTTTAGCAGTTAGAGTCAGGCTGCGGACCAGAAATCCTGATTCCTGCAGATCTGCTACAGCTTGTTCAGCGATCTGTTTGGTGGATGACATATTCGTCAGATAGAAGATTGCGTTGCCCAGACCTGCTGACTGTGCTTTCAGGGCGGGGTATATCGTGGCCATTGTCTTGCCGCTGCCTGTTGAAGCCTGAGCAAACAGTGTGCCGCAGTCACGAATGGCGGCAATAACCTGACGCATAAAAAACCGTTGACCTTCCCGCAGATTTTGGTAAGGAAATTCAGCCAGGGCGTTGACTTCATTTCTTGTGCGACGATAGTCGATCAGGCCTACGGTATGTTTGAGCCAGCTGTCACACAGGTCAGAAAATGACTTTTGTAAAGCCTTCCTATCCATAACGCGTTCGACGATCCTGTAATCTTTGCTGTCAACTGCGACATAGGCCAGGCAGACACGAATAGAATCGTATGCCTGCGGTAGGGCAGCAATGCTTTCCCCGCTGTGCTTGTCCGGTGCGGATTGTGTTTGTTTGTTATTGCGGTTCGTTTGCGTGGTTGCCTCGTTTTGGCCTTGATCAGCCCGGGCTGGCTCAGTATTTATGCTGACAAGCTGAGAGGAATGCTCATCTTCAGCGCTGCAAGTCGGGACAGATAAACGAGCTAGCAGAATGTAGGCATAAATCTCAGCCTGAGACCAGTGCAAGGGGTTCTCATAGGAATTATCTTCCTTTTCCTCCCCGCGGTAACTCTTAATTTCGATCAGACAAAGACCATCATCATCCCGATACCAGACGTCACAGCGACCGGAGATGTCCAGTCGGTATTGATAGCTGCCTATTTTTTTGTCGTAAGATGTATTGAGAGTGTACTCTGGGAAAAGTTCAGTTCCGTTGAGCTGCTCACCAAGGTGCTTAATAAACTTTTGGTGAGCTCTGATTCCTTCAACCCCTTTTACCGAACCATAGCTCGGATTAGTAAGACTACCGCTTTGTCTGGCCCCGGCAACCAGCTGACGTACCGATAATTTATTTATTAGAACTGTATCCTCAATAGTCAAGAAAAACTCCTGTCACATACATTAGCTCAATTATAGCAAAGAGGTCGCCTAATTCCTCTCAGAATGGCTTACAATATGCTCCCGTCATAATGGCTGGTATGATGTTAATCTCCTATGAATACTGCAGCCTCAGTAAGAGGAAGAAGCCGGCAGAATGCGTATCAGCAATCGAGAATGGTTATATAGCGTTGATGAAAGGATTTGTCAGTGCAGGTTAAATCACAGTACAGGCTTTGGTCTAGTCTCTCTTGTAACGAGCAGCAGCTGTGATCTTAGGTTACTCATGTGGCTTAGTAAAGCTAAACGAAGCCTGCTAGACCTCGTCTTTGTGCCCCTTCACCATGTGTTACACCTGAAAAATGGAACAAGCTCAAGCTCAGGTAGGCGAGCCGCTTTCACTTTTATCGGGTGAGGAAAACATTGTCGTGCAGCGCTTGAGGATTCCCTCCATATGCGCAATGGATACCCCATAATTACTGATAGGGACCTGTTGCTGTAAAGCACTTCTCTGACGGTGACTCATTTCTCTTTCGCCTAGCATGCAGCCTCCGCAATGTACAATCAGCTTATACCTGCTCAGATCGTCAGGAAATTCATTGCCGGCTACAAACTCAAACTTTGGCTCACTGCCCGCATGTCTGCGAATCCAGGCAGGAAGCTTTACCGTACCGATATCATTGCACTGTCGGTGATGGGTACATCCCTCACAAATTAGCACCGGATCATCATCATCAAGTGTATCGAGCGCTTCGGCGCCGTAAACCGAGGCATCTAAAAAACCTTTATAGCGGGCAAATAAAATGGAAAAGGAAGTCAGCGAAATATCACTCGGCGTTTCGGCGGCAACCTTAGCGAATATTTGACTGTCTGTAATAATCATTCGGGGTTTTCTTTCAAGAGTTTTAAGGGTTTCCCGCAATTGAGGCTCTTGTATAACAACAGTAATGGTTCCTGCTTCCAACAACTCACGAATAGTTTGCTGCTGCGGTAAAATCAAACGGCCTTTGGGAGCACCGGAATCTATCGGTACAACCAGAATCACAACATCCATGGGAGAAATCATATCGGCTATAATCCGACGTTCGGAATCACGCACGGGCATAATGGAGGCTATTTTTTCTTTTAGCTCTTCAATATGCAATTGGTCCTTTGCGCTTACATAGATTTCATTATCTTCTAGATTTTCATACTCAGAGAGCAAATCACATTTGTTCCAAACCAGAAGATAAGGTATTTCTTTCTCTATGCATACATTGATAAGCTTTGTATCCGTCGGTGATTTTTCCTGTGTTGCATCCAATATAAGCAGTGCGATATCAACTTTATCCAGTACCCGCATCGCTTTCTCAATTCGCATTTCGCCCAAAGCGCCATCATCATCCAGACCCGGCGTATCAATAAGTACCACAGGGCCTAACGGCAAAAGCTCCATGGATTTATGGACGGGGTCGGTGGTGGTTCCTTTTATATCAGACACTATGGCCAGCTTTTGCCCCGTTATCGCATTGATTACGCTTGATTTTCCTGCATTACGACGTCCAAATATTCCAATATGAATACGGTTGGCTGACGGTGTTTGATTGAGTCCCATATCTGTCACCTATAGTCTGAAATCTCTTTGGCCGGCTTCAATAGACTCAAGATTATTGTGTACAAGCTCCCTGACCTTGTCTTTAGGAATGTTGCAGATTTCAGCATTAATCAGCGCATCACCAAGTGTTTTTGTATCGGGCTTTGCATAATCTATCATATATTCTTTCAGTGTCATCAAAGCGTTGGGGTGGCAGCAGTTATGTATCTGCCCGCTTTTACAAAGTCTCATAAACCGGTCGCCCGTTCTGCCTTCACGGTAACAGGCAGTACAAAAGCTGGGTATGTAGCCAAGTTTTATCAGCCACTCTACCACCTCATCAAGTGTTCTTTTGTCGCTTACATCGAATTGTTCGGACTTTGCGTCCTCAGGCTCAGGCTCGGCATATCCCCCTACACTGGTGCGGGAACCGCCGCTAATTTGTGAAACGCCCAGGGCTAAAACCTTTTCTCGGCAAAGCTGGCTTTCTCTTGTGGAGACGATCATGCCTGTATAGGGCGCTGCAATGCGGATACAGGCGACAATCTTGGCGAAAGTGTCGTCATCTATACCGTTGTCGAATACCCCCGGGTCTATATCGTCAGCCTGGCAAATGCGTGGAACGCTGATGGTATGTGGACCAACGCCGTGTACGGCTTCAAGATGTTCGGCATGCATCAAAAGTGCAGCAAATTCATAGCGGTAGCGTTCCAGACCGAATAAAACACCAAGCCCCACATCATCGATACCGCCCTGCATCGCCCTGTCCATCGCTTCGGTATGATAAGCATAATCGTGCTTAGGGCCGGTTGGATGAAGTTTTTCATAGCTTTCCTTGTGATACGTCTCCTGAAAGAGAATGTAGGTGCCGATGCCCGCCTCTTGGAGTTTTTTGTAATTTTCAACAGTAGTAGCCGCGATATTCACGTTCACACGGCGGATTGCTCCGTTTTTATGCTTGATACTATAAATGGTTTTGATCGATTCAAGAATATACTCAATCGGACTATGAACCGGGTCTTCTCCCGCTTCCAGTGCTAGCCGCTTATGCCCCATATCCTGCAAAGCCCGCACCTCTGTAGCGATTTCCTGCTGGGTCAATTTTTTTCTGGCGATATGCTTGTTCTTTGCATGATAGGGACAGTAGACACAGCCATTGACACAGTAGTTGGAAAGATACAACGGCGCAAACATTACAATGCGGTTGCCATAAAAGCTCTCCTTAATCTGCTTCGCCAAGGCAAATATCTCTTTCTTCTTTTCTTCCAGCTCGCAATCCAACAGCACGGCAGCTTCACGGTGGGTAAGTCCCTTTTTTTGCCGACCCTTTTCCAAAATGGCATTTATTAACGTTTCATTGTTCCTGTTTTCGTGCGCATAGGCAAGTGTTTCCATTACTTCGGCGTCGGAGATAAATTCCTCTGCCTTCATAGATTCCGGGTTATACATAGATGGTGTGTCCTTTCTTTCGGGGCAGATAATCTTTCCCGTTAGTAATTATTTATTGTTTATATCAACCATTACAATCGCCCTTTGAAACTAACAGACTATAACTGGATACAATCAAACAGTATCCGCACAAAAAGCAGCTTCGAAGTGTACGTCATCATGAATTACAATCGCCTCTAGATACAACCAGACTGTATCCGATGCTCTCCATACGTCCGCTCATGCATTGCCGGCACTCTGCCGCTTCATCGCCAGTGCAGATTTTGTTGTTGTAAAGGGCATATTTTTTACGGACATCAAGAGGAGAAAGGTTGGGCATAACTACATTGGCACCGGCAAGGATTCCTTTTTCTCTTCCAGCTGTTTCGATTGTTCCTAACGCTGTGGTGGCTGGGAGCAGTACATTTGGCAGCATGAGACGAACAATTCCCAACATAAAAAGCGTAAGCTCCGGCGACCCGGAGGGACTATCTGCGAAAGGAGTTTGGCTGTGGGGGATGAATGGCCCGATTCCCACCATTTGGGGTTCTAATTCCCTGATAAAAAGGAGATCGTCGGCAAGGCATTGCGTGGTTTGGTAAGGTGAGCCAACCATAAAGCCACAGCCTACTTGATAGCCTAGCTCCTTAAGATCAAACAGACATTCCTTGCGGCGGTCGAGGGAAAGCCCTGAAGGATGTAAACGGGCATAGTGCTCAGCGTTGGCTGTTTCATGACGAAGCAGATAGCGATCAACCCCTGCATCACGAAAAGCCTTATAGCTGTATTTTTCTTTTTCTCCGATTGACAGAGTGACAGCACAATCAGGATGGTTCTCCTTGATGCACTTCACAAGCTCTATGATCTTATCATCGGTGAAAAAGGGATCTTCGCCGCCTTGCAGCACAAATGTGCGGTATCCCAAAATATGGCCCATATCGCAGCATTCTAAAATCTGCTCTTTGGTCAAGCGGTAACGATCCACCCCATGATTGCTTCGACGTATTCCGCAGTAATAGCAGTTATTCTTACAATAGTTTGTAAACTCAATTAATCCTCGCATATAGACATCATGTGCGTAGGCATGATGTCGTACTGTACGCGCCTGCTCGAAAAGATACTGATCGGTTTCAGGGGTTCTTTCTTCGATAAGAGAGCAAAACTCGTCATGCGTCAGAGTTTGCCTGGTTTTTAGTTTCTCAATAAGATGAAAATTATCTCTGCTCATTATTTTGTCCCAACACTTGAATACGCTGTTTTAACTGCTACGCCGGAAAGCCGGCCAATTTTGCCGGACAGGGCGCTAATCGTATCCTGCGGTGCATCTATGGCTACGCTTATAATTGATATGTTTTTCTCGGGATAAGGAAGCCCCATGCGTCCAATAATATACTCGCCATATTCGAACAGAAGGCGGTTAAGCTGCTCCACCGAATCGTGGTTTTCTAAAATAATACCTATCAGTGCCACTCTCGTTTCCATATAATACACCCTCTGAAAATAAAAAACGCGCCCGTGAAAAGCGCATCTATCTTTTTGGTACAGATTGTTAGCCTTTTCACTCAGAATGAATCTTTGTGTCAGTGTTATGTTTTGTTCTTTGCAGAAAGTATATTCTCGCTGCTCAGCTCGATTAAATTTTACCATTTTTCCTTAAAATGTCTATAGGGAATTCACGTGATTAATCAATTTATGAAAAGGCAAAAAAATATACGGTATTGCTGACAGCAGAGCAGTTAAAGGAAAGTATGAGGTCAATTTTTATTTGAAGCTGATAAGGTTGATTTCCTAGGTGGAGGTATCATATAGGCAGACGCAACAAAGTTGCTAAACTCAGTTAAGAATCAGGCTGACGCCGATAAGGCAAGAATATTGCTGAATGGTGTATCGGCTTCAGTCCTTTTTCTAGTTTATGCAACTAAACAAGACTGATACTATCGACAGAGGAGAAACATAGCGAAAATCTATTGTGTGACATGAAGCTTTTTTGAGGTATAAAAAACTCCGCTGCGAGTATATCCGTAACGGAGTCTATTCTGGTGCGGAAAACAGGACTTGAACCTGCATGATCTATTGATCACTAGTACCTGAAACTAGCGCGTCTGCCAATTCCGCCATTTCCGCATTAGCAAGAGACATGATAGCTCATGGGTAGCAAAAATGCAAGCTGTAGCATATACTTTTTCTAGAGTCATTAAAGTGAGGTTATCTCGTGAGACGTGTATACGCAAGCGATTTCCAGTCCTGGATCGAGAACAAGAAGATTGCTGTCGTAGGTGCCGGTATAAGTAACCGGCCGCTGGTTCGCTGGCTATATCGGTATAATAGGGATATAAGCGTCTTCGACCAAATGGAAAAAGGCAATAAGCGAATGAAAACAATCATGAGCGATTTCGAGGCTGAAGGCATTCATTTAGCCTGGGTGGCAGGCGAAAGTTATCTCGATCGCTTGACAGGCTTTGACTTGGTATTTCGCACTCCAATTATGAGACCGGATCACCCTGCCTTGCTACGAGTCGGAGAAGAGGGAGCGATCATTACTTCAGAAATGTCATTGTTCTTGGCTCTCTGCCCCGCTCACACAACAGGGATCACTGGCAGTAACGGCAAGACTACAACCACTACATTAATCAGCGAGTTGTACAAATCAGCCGGCAGGAAGGTATGGACCGGCGGGAATATTGGAACGCCCTTGTTGAACAAAGTCTTTGAAATGGAAGAAGATGACGAAGTGGTGGTTGAGCTCTCCAGTTTCCAACTGTTTGATCTTGTCGCGCGGCTGGATACTGCAGTGGTCACAAATATTCTGCCTAATCATTTGGACATACACGAAGATTTTGATGAATATATTGCAGCTAAGAAAAATATTTTTAAGGAACAGCGTCCTTACGATCGTCTGGTGCTAAATTACTCAGACTCAATCTCTCGCAGTTTTGCCCTAGAGGCCAGAGGAGAGATTGTCTGGTTTAATCGCAAAGACAGCCGGCGCAGCAAATCATTATTTTTAGAAGGCGATAAGATTTGGTTCAGAAATGGTTCCGGGGATACAGTCGCTCTGGTTGAGAAAGAGGACATAGTCTTGCCGGGACGTTTTAACATTGACAATTATATGGCTGCCTGGGGAGCTGTAGCCGGTCGCATTGAGCCGCTGAATTTAAGGAAAGTCGCTTCATCCTTCAAAGGCGTACCCCATCGCATGGAATTAGTCAGGGAACATGAAGGCATCCGCTGGTATAACAGTTCCATCGACAGCACACCTGAACGCACAATTACTACCTTGGAGACTTTGTTCCTGCAGGGGAGACCAATAGTCCTGATTTGCGGCGGACGCGATAAGAATCTTGACTATTCAGAATTGGGGCCGGTTATTCTTGATACGGTGACAAAGATTGTTTTTTGCGGCGAAAACACACCTTTGATTAGAAGTTCGGTCGCTGCTGCTGAGTTGAAAAGAAAAATAAAAGTAGAAAGCATACCTATGCATGAGGCTACTTCCTATGAGGAAGCGGTAAGGCTGGCTGCGAAGATCGCCCAACCGGGAGATTCGGTATTGCTTTCTCCCACAGGTACCAGTTTTGATCGCTTCTTTAACTTCGAGGAGAGGGGAGAGACTTTCCGTCAGCTTGTGCTCGAATTGTAGTGGGGCTAGAATGTACGAACTCATGGTGGTTTTAATGGTTTCGAGGATAGAACCGGCGTGAGTTGCGAAGGCTTAGATGTGTACCGAGGCTTTTGCTTTTTTGCTCAAACAGCGGGAGCAGAGAATGGTTAATTTTGAAAAACTAATTCCCAAAGAAATCTTAATCCTAATCGAGAGAATGGAAGGACTTGGTTATGAAGCCTGGCTGGTAGGAGGGGCTGTCAGAGACGCCCTTCTGGAAAAGCGATCATTGGATTTTGATATCGCTGTCAATGCTACGCCGGCACAGATGCTTCAATCTCTCTCTGACTACTATAAAGTAATTCCCACCGGTCTCAAATACGGAACTGTAACGATCCTCATCAACCAGCATATAAATGCCCAGGTAACCACCTATCGCAGCGAGAATGGCTATAGCGATGCTCGTCATCCAGATACGGTGGAATACATCACTAATATTGAGTCAGATTTGAGCAGACGCGATTTCACCATCAATGCTCTAGCTTGGAATCCCAAGCTAGGGTTACTGGATAATTTCAATGGCATATGCGATCTTTATCACGGCATCATCAGAACAGTCGGTGATGCGGCGCAAAGATTTGATGAAGACCCTCTGCGAATTTTGCGGGCACTCAGATTCTCCTCCACGCTAGAATTCAGTTTAGAGAAAACAACCCTGGAAGCTGCACGTAAATTTAAGGACAAGCTAAAATTGGTTTCTCCCGAGCGGATTGCGGATGAATGGGACCAATTATTGAAGGGAAAAGACTGGCTGAAAGTCATAGAACGGTACAAAGACATCCTAGCAATCTTAATCCCATATATTGAGGATATAAATGCCAATCAAATTCAAAAATATATCGAAAATTATCATAGATGTAAAGAGATAATTACTAGCAAAAAAGTAAGCAATGACATAACTATGACGTTACATCACGTCATAGTTGCTAATCTCTGTAATGCTTCTGTTCACAACATTAAGGCCAGCTTGATGAAGCTAAGGTATAGCAGACAATTTCAGATATTTACGGTGACAGTATATTCCTTGTTAAAAGATGTAAAGGTGTTATTATCTCTAAGAAAATTTGACATTTCACCTGCGATAATGTCTAGAGAAACTTGGAAAATCTTGGAAAAATATGGTTATGAAAGTGTGAATCTTCTTCTCGAATATTCTGTTTGTTTTGCGGAACTAAAGGGTGATAATTTATTGGCCTTCCGGAATTTTGTTCTTGATTTTGAAACCGGAGGTCTTCCGTTATCATGCAAAGATCTTTGTGTAGACGGATCTGATGTCATAGATATTACAGGATATGGTGAAGGCGAGATTATTGGTGTAGTTCTTGAGCAGTTGCGACAAGAGGTGATATCCGGTCGGGTGGCAAATAGCAGGAGAGGACAAATCGAATGGCTTGAGACTTATCGTCTTGATGAGAGTTAGCGTGAAGGACCGGTGATGCTGTCAAGTGATTCTCTTTGATGATGGTTGCGTGAAGGACCGGTGATGCTGCTAGATGATTCTTTAGATATCTGCGACCAATGATACACAAGTAGCGGCTGTTATTTACTTTTAAATATTTATGATATAATGCTTCTTGTTTCCTGTTCTCGGGTGTAGGTTGTCCAGCCGCATACTGAGTTCAAGGATTTTTAGGAGGAACAATGGACAAAGAAGTTAAGAAAGAAATTATGGAAACCTACGCTACACATGAAGGCGATACGGGTTCTCCGGAAGTTCAGATTGCGATACTGACGTATCGTATCAACCATTTGACTGAGCATTTAAAAGAGCATGGAAACGACCATCACTCTCGTCGCGGACTATTGATGATGGTTGGTAAACGTCGCGGATTGCTCGACTATCTTGCTAGCAAGGATGTTGAACGTTATCGTCAACTTATTGTTAAACTGAACATCAGAAAGTAAAGGCAACCGGCGGT
>DUPE01000141.1 GCA_012838475.1 Clostridiaceae bacterium | reverse complement strand
TGGCTTCTTCGATCTGAGCAGTCGGCGCCAGCCCATAATTACCACCGGCCAGACGGAAGTCCTGGCCATCGGACTGAATATAGCCTTGTGGAACGTGTCCCATCACCGGATCATAGGTGGCCTGCAGAGCATCTTCAATCAGGGAGGTGCGATCGACCGCCAGATTGAGTGCTTTGCGGACCAGTTTATTATCCAGCCCCTTAGAGGTTGTGTTGATCAGCCAGTAGGTGTTGCCAAACTGGGGCATATTGTGGAAATCTGGTCGAGAGCGCAGGGTAGGCAGATCAGCTGCCGGTACACGCAGCATGCCCTCAATCTCTCCCTTCTCATAGGCGGCCAAAGCTGTGTTGAGATCTTGCATAATCTTGAAATTCAAGGTCTCCAGCTTGACATTATCGGCGTTCCAGTAGTTCTCGTTTTTGACCAAGTAGAGGCCTTCGCTGAGTTTATAGTCAACCAGCTTGAACGGACCGTTAGAGACGTAATTCTTGACATCTCTTGCCCAATCCGGATTGGCTTCCACCACGGCTTTACATACGGGAGAATAGTTCCAGGTTGCGACCAAAGCCGGGAAGAAGGAGCAGGGATTTTCCAGGGTAACTTCCAGGACTTTGTCAGAAACGGCTTTCAGACCAACATCGTCCAGCGTCTTACCTTCTTCGCCACGGTATGCTAAGGATCCATTCTTGATATAAGGATGCATCATATGAGCTGCTGCGGAAGCAAACTTCGGATCGAGAACTCTTTTCCAGGCAAAAACGAAATCTTCGGCGGTCAAGGGTGATCCATCTGACCATTTGGCATTGTCGCGCAAAGTAAAAGTATAGACTAAGCCATCGTCGCTGACCTTGTAGTCTTCTGCGGCACCGTTGACCAGATTGTTCTTCGTGTCGTACTTGAGCAGCGTCTCATAGGCCGTAAAGAAGAGACAGCCACCGAAAGTATTGAGCGTAAAGTTGGGATCCAGACTGTCTGGATCGTCCAAGACAGCAAATGTCAGCTTTTGCTCGACAGTTTTTGTCGGCGGGGCTTCGGTCTTTTCAGGTGTCTCTTCTCCGGTGTCGGCTGGAGCCTGTTCGGTGGTAGATTCTGCCGGAGCAGCATCTGCCTTCGTAGTTTCTGTAGTCTTACTGCCGGTAGTGCAGCCTGCGAGCACTAAGATCGTTACCAACAGCAAGGCCAGAATTTTGATTCCTTTCATATAGTTAGGTTCCTCCTCTAGATATTTGTACGCCATCTGATTGTGGCGCTATCTAATTTCTCACGAACATCTTTGTGGGTCTTGCTTGAAGACTCAACTCTATGTCTTTTGTGACATTTACTTAATGGTCGCCAATCTCGATCTGATCAAAAACATAAACGCCCAGCGGCGAATAGAACCAGTTCTTGACATATTCTTTCACCAGCATCGGCTGCGTGCCGCTGTAGAGAGGCAGCAAAGGATAATCATTCATAAACAGATCTTCAGCTTGATGCATTAGAGCCTCTGACTCGGCTGGATCTACTACCTTGATTGCTTCAGCGATCAAACGATCAAATTCAGGATTTCTCCAGCCTGTCTCCAGGGGAGGCTTCTCGCCAACATAGGTGCTGAGGAAGGATGTCGGATGCAGATAGCCTCCTAATTCGCCCATCGCACAGATATCATAGTCAAGCTGAACGACCTGATCATAGTAGACTGTCCATTCGGCACTGACGATCTCCATCTCGATTCCCAGATTCTGTTTGTACATTTGTTGTAGAG
>DUPE01000182.1 GCA_012838475.1 Clostridiaceae bacterium | reverse complement strand
TTAATTCATTGTTTCCTTGAGGCAAGACAAAAGAGAATAAGCCTGACCGAGGCGAGAATAATAGCGACGCGAAAGAGCAATAATACCGACAGACGATCGTTGTGAGAAATTGTCACCTCAGGGCAGAACAGCCCAGAGGGAAAATTTCCCTCGATCATATAGAAAAGCGAGAGGATCATATGCAGATTAACCAGCTAAACCTTGCTTCAAATGACTATGAGAAATGGCGGCAACTTCTGCTCAGTACCGGACTGCAACCGGAAGAAAATCTGGACGAAACCTGGGGTTTGTTTGAGTCAGGCAAGCTGATAGCTACCGGTTCGAGGCAAGGCAATATTCTAAAATGTATGGCAGTGGCACCGGAGCATCAGGGCGGGAAAGCTTTTGATCTGATCATCGCCCAGTTGTTGCAATCGATATGGGATTATCAGTCAATAAAACGAGATCAAATGAAGGCTATTACAGCTTCTGAGGATATAGACTCTGATATAACGCCTCTCATAGAAGTGCCCGGCTGGGACAGTGTTTTTGTTTACACCACAGCCGCAAGCGCGCAAGCCTTTTCCTGGTTTGGTTTTGAGATTCTGGGATCTGTGGGCAGTCAATTGATTTTTCTGGAGCGATCGGGAGAAAGTGGCGGTCTGCAAAGTTATCTAAAGTTTCTCACAGACCGGACGAATGACTGGCTAAAAAAACGAACGGATTCGGGCTTTAATGTACCGACTGCTTCGTCAGGTGATCAGCAGCCTATATCCTCCATAGTTATGCACGCTAACCCCTTTACGCTTGGGCATCTATACTTAACTGAGCTGGCAGCTGAAGAGTCTAGGCTGGTGCACTTGTTCATTCTTTCTGAGGAAAGTCCCGCCTTCCCTTCTACTGATCGTTGGCGCGTTGTTGAGAATGCTACGGATCATATAGAGAATCTCATCATCCATCCGACCGGGCCGTATCTGGTTTCCTCTGCTACATTCCCTTCCTATTTTCTGCCGACAGAAGACAAAATAACGACACTACAGGCGCAACTCGATGCCAAGATTTTTCGCCGCTATATTGCTCCGGCACTCTCGATCCAAAGGAGGTATCTGGGAACGGAACCTTTGAGCGAGACAACCAGAATATACAATGAGGCCATGCAATCTGTTTTTAGAGATGAATTAGATTTGGTTATCGTGCCACGGCTGCAATCAGATAACGGGCAACCCATCTCAGCTTCCAGAGCGAGAAAATTGTACGAGGAGGGAAGTTGGCAAGAACTGGCCGAGTTAGTGCCGGAGACGACCTTTGCCTATCTGAAGGAGCATTCAATGGAGAGCAAACCGGATAATGATTAATTGTGCTGCTGAGCCAATAATGCGTGACAAAACAGAGGGAACAGCCAGCGCTTCCATTGATTCTGCTGAAACAACATTAGTTAATATTGCTGAGCAGGCAGCCAAAGCGGCCAGATTTGCTCTGCAGTTTGAATTGGAGCTTGCACCAAAGCCGGGATTAGTTGATTCGTACGATCCGGGCTCACACCCCGATATGACGATGGAGATGTTCTACAATAGCGCCAAAACACTGGAGCCATTCTTTGCCTCCTATTGGTTGATCGGCGCTACACACAAGAAGGAAGAGATCTTTCCGGCCCTGCGTTCTCTGGGTCTGGAGGCGGAAGCGGCAATGATTCAGGCAACAGGCGGCAAGAACACTCACAAGGGTGCACATTTTTGTTTCGCTTTGGTTTTAGCTGCTGCCTCTTATGGCAGGTGTCATAATCAAAGAGCATTGCCTGCAGCAGAGCTGGAGCGGCTTGACAGGGTTGCCGGTATTTTATCTTTTGTCCCCTCCATTACCGGTAATCTAGTGACCGGAGATCTGGAAAAGCTTAAAAAGGGCAGTGATGTCTCTGACTTAACGGCAGGAGAACGGATATATAGAGATTACTCAATTGGCGGCATCAGAGAAGAAGCAAGCTCAGGATTTCCAACCATCACCCGTTACGGTCTAAATCTGCTGGAAAGCCATGCATACGCACAGGGTGAATCCATTTGCTCGCCGGTTGGAGGTATTTTGGCAGGGGACAGGAAGCTCGCACTCGACTACCTAATGACATTGCTAACAAAGATCAACGACACAACTCTGATAAAGCGAGGTGGCTTTGAAGGATTAGAATATGCTCAAGGTGTAGCAAAATCATATTTGCGTCATGAGTCTCAGAGCCCCGAATGGGAAGAAGCTTTGCAAAGCATCAATGGGGAGTTTATCTGCAGAAATTTGAGCCCCGGCGGCGCTGCCGATTTGTTAGCAGTCACCCATTTGACACTCTCTTTGGCTGTCCTCTAGTTGAGAAGATCACCAGCTAGTTCAAGTTAGTCATAGACAGCGAATTCGGCGTTTAGACAGTAAATGTCTCTCTCAGAATCTATGTAATAAATGCTACTCCCATGGATATAAGAAGAAAATGCCGCTCTAAGAATCTATGTGGTAAACGCTATTTTCAGGATATAAACAGTAAATATCGTTTTCAGATACCCAGAACAATATGTTCGATTGCCACTCTGATGCCAAGCAAGATCAGGACTACTCCGCCGATGATAGAAGCGATACTGCGAAAGCGGTCGCCCAGTTTCTTCCCCCACATCACGCCGGCAAAAGAGAGTAAAAAAGTTACGAGGCCGATACACAGAGCAGACATCCATATTGGCGCCTGAGCCAGCGAAAGAGAAATACCTGCTGCCAGAGCATCCAGAGAGGTCGCTATGGCAAGCACGAATAGATTGGCATGCGAGCAGGGATTTATCGCACATTTATCGTCATCAAATTCTTTGGAATCCCAGATCATCTTGCCCCCAACCACAGCCAAAAGCACCAGGATGATCCAATGATCGTACGGTTGAACGAACTCCCTGAATTGAGAGCCCAAATAATAGCCTAACATAGGCATGCTGGCCTGAAGAATGCCAAAATACAGGGCTGTCCTCAAACCGTCCTTCGCTATAATATCCGTCTTGCAAAGTCCAATAGTAATGGCTGCCACCATCGCATCGACAGATAAGCTCAGAGCCAGCAAGAGCAGTTCAAATATCCCAATCATACTCTCCCTCATTAGTGTTTCGTATTCTGGTTTCGCTTTCTGCCATCAGGCGAATTGCCTCCAATAGCTCCTCCGGATTATGCCTCCTGCTTCTGGAACACAAAATCGCTTCGCTATCACAGATGAGACACTTACGCTCAGCTATGCCCAAATCACTTCTGGTAACCTGTATGGGGATTCTCTTACCAGGCTGACCTGTAACCTCCACAGTATGCCACAGATCCAGGTCGAAAAGTCTGCCCAAGTGATCATTATCCTCTAGTTTAATTAGTAATAATTTGATTTCAACCGCACTTAGTAATTGTGATGACAATATGTATAACGCTTCATCGCCCGCAGCGGATGTAGTTTCCTCGCAAGCAGCAACCCCAATATGTACTTCTTCCAACTTGTTTCTTAGTTCACTGTCGGCAACCTTGAATATTGAGCGAAAAAGGAGAGATGTTTTTTGCGGACCGGGAATATTCAGCTTCAAGGAGATAGTAAAGGAATCGGGATTAGTAGCCAGACAGCTCTCTATCCTGATCTTTCTTCTCTCCCTTGCTTCCAAAATATCAGCCAGCAAGTCCATGATCTCTCCTTTCCTGTGTTTTCTACAGCCTCATAGCTGCAATTTCATTCCTGCACTTTCTTGCACTCGCAGGCAGTGCTCTTATTTTCTGGCGGTGTACTCCACCCCGTGATCTCATGCCCGCACTTTCTTACAACTTCAGCAGTCTCAGATCGGTACTTTCGCACACTCATTATGCAACAAAAATGCTGCCCTGAAGAGAGCAGCATCAAAAAATCAGTTCTTTCGCTCAGGATTATTCCTGATTAAAACTACAAACCCAAGTAAGCTTGTTTAACTATGTCGCTTTTTAGCAACTCTTCGCCGGTGCCTGATATAACCAGCCTGCCGTTTTGAATAACATAGCCGCGGTCAGCAAACTCCAATGCCTCCTGTACTTTTTGCTCAACTAAGAGTATGGTGACCTTGTTTCTGATTTTATTAAGAGCCTCGAACACCCTCTCCACCAGAACAGGCGCCAGACCTAACGACAGCTCGTCAATCAAGAGCAGTTTGGGGCTTGACATCAATCCTCTGGCAATCGCCAACATTTGCTGCTCACCGCCGGAAAGCGTTTCTGCGGCCTGCTTAGAGCGTTCCGCCAGAATAGGGAAGACCTCATACATTTCTTGGAGGCGGATTTTCTTTTCCTCTTCTTCTTTTACGATGAAGGCGCCCATCATCAGGTTCTCTGTTACAGATAGTTTTCCGAAAACCTGCCGGCCTTCCGGTACATGGGCTATGCCCCTGGCAACAATCTTGTGAGCCGGCATCCGGTCAATTCTGTCTCCCATGAATTCAATTTCACCGGAGAATGGTTTAATAATTCCGGAAATTGCCCTCAAAAGAGTGCTTTTCCCGGAGCCATTTGAGCCAACCATAGCCACAACTTCACCAGGCTTGACTTCACAGGAAAAGTCATAGAGGATCTGTACATTACCGTAGCCAGTATTAAGATTTTTTACTTTTAGCATGATACTTCTCCCCCAGATAGGCTTTAATCACGTCATCATTATTGGCAATATCCTGTGGGCTGCCTTCTGCGATTTTCTTGCCGGAGCTTAAGACAACAACCTTATCAGAAATAGGCATAATCGCTTCCATGATGTGCTCGACAATTAACAGTGTTTGTCCACTGTCCTTAAGTTTAAGAATCAGATTCATAACGTCCTTGATCTCAGTTTGATTGAGTCCGGCCATACACTCGTCAAGCATTAAAACCTGAGGGTTTGTCGCCAGCGCACGAGCAATCTCAACACGTTTTCTTTCAGCTACAGTGAGGTTCCTGCCCAGCTCATCTCTTTTTTGCGTCAGGCCTGTCTGCTCTAAGATATGTCGGGCGAGTTCTCTGGCTTCAGATGTTCTATTGGTATGGAGAAAAGCCCCTGCCATGACATTTTGTTCCACAGTCATTTCACTTAGTGTCTTAACAATCTGAAAGGTCCTGGTTATTCCCAGTTTGCATATTTTGTGTGTAGGCTGTCCTGTAATGTCAATTTTATTATCTTCTTCGGGATAATAGGTGACCTGACCAGAGCATGGTTTATAAAAACCGGTAACACAATTGAAAAGGGTTGTTTTTCCGGCTCCATTCGGACCAATTAAGCTTACAATGTGCTCATGCTCAATATCGAAGCTGACATCCTCATTTGCAATTAGTTCACCAAATTTCATTGTGAGGTTACGAATTTCGATTATGTTTCTCACTTTGAATCACCTCCGGTTTGATTTGAGGAAGCATTCGTAGTAGCTTGCGATGCTTTTAGTTTCCTCAATCGTCTGCGATTAACTATGTCATCGAAGATGCCCATAATCCCTTTGGGCTGGTAGACAACGACCACAATTATCAGAATTCCGAAAATGATTAAATTAAGACCGGAGGCTGTGCCGCCCAACAAACGTCGCATCGCCAAATCTAAAACATAGTAGATTATTGACCCTATGATGGGGCCATAAACATTGCCGATACCGCCAAGAACTGTTACTAAAACGAAGATCATGCTGACATCAAGAGAGAAAACATAACTGTCAATATATTTGAAGAATTGAACATACAATCCTCCTCCTACTGCAGCAATGGCAGCGGAGAGCATCATGGCATAGACTTTATAATTTTGCGGGTTGATCCCGATGGCTTCCGCTACTTCGTGACTTTCACGAATTGCTTTCCAGTAGTATCCCATCTTTGAGTTCTCGAGCATTTTACATAGGACGAAGACTGCTACAAACAAGGCTAGCGTAATATAAAGGAAAGGCAATCTGTTCCTGACATCGATAGCTAACCATAGTGCTTTGTTTTCCGGTCTGAACAGTATCTTAATACCATCTCCACCTCCTACATACGGCCATACGCTGAATATAGTGCGTAAGATCTCAGATACTGCCAGTGTAGCAATAGCGAAATAATGCCCTTTCAGTCTGAACAGCTGATAGTTGATCAGAAAAGCCAATGCTGCGGCAATCAACATGCCTGCCAGCATACCCACCCACGGCACGACATCATACTTGTTGCCCATTACAGCAACTGTATAGGCTCCAATGCCAAAATAGGCGGCGTGTCCAAAACTAGTTTGTCCTGTAAAACCTGAAATCAGGTTCCATCCCTCTCCCACTAGTGCGTATATGAGGATATAAATAATAATGTTATGGATATCCGCGTTTTCCCCTACTGCCAAAGGCACGATAATAAAGAGGGCTAGCAAAACAAAGGCGAATGAGTTTTCTATAAATAGTTTATTAATCTTTACCATCCGAACAACCCCTTTGGACGGATCTGCATTACGATCAGGTACATCATGAATATGACAGCGTATTTAAAGGATGTTCCCAGAAGATAACCGCCGACTGATTCCACCACACCCACCAGGAGTCCAGCAAGCAGAGCTCCCTTGATATTGCCAAAACCACCCAGAGCGACAATGACAAAAGCCAAGATGCTGTAGAGAGCAGTAGAACTTGGGGTAATAGGTGTGAACGGGACCATCAAAGATGCTGCGGCGCCAACGCAGGCTCCTGACAAGCCGAAAGTAAATGCAAATATTCCGTCTGTATTAATGCCCATAAGTTGAGCTGTTGATCTGTTGATTGAAGTGGCTTTGATTGCCACGCCGGTCTTAGTCTTATTAATGAACAGCAATACCAACAGCGATAAAATGAGACTTCCGATAGCAGCTGCTAAATAATCATGGCGAATATAAATACTGCCCAATTTGATTGTATCCCCGCCAAAAATTGTATTAGTCACATTTTTGTAATTGGCGGTAAAAACAAGTTGTGCTATATTTTTTAGCACCATACTAAAACCGAAGGTTGCCAAAAGTGCAGTTAGGCCGGAAGCGTTAAGTACTCTTCTGATAATAAGCACATAAGTCAGATAACCTAACAGAAAAATCAAAACGATTGTGACTGGTAAAGAAAAAATAGGATCTACAGAGAATACACTCCACAGTCCAAAAGCTGTATACATTCCCCAGAGCAGGAAATCACCATGGGCAAAGTTTATGATGTCCATTACACCCCAAGTCAGGGTCAGACCGACTGCTACTAAAGAATAGACAAAGCCGGTCAAAATTCCATTAACGATTACTTGAGCTAACACTGATAAATAACCTCTCTTTCACATATTTTTGAAAGCCATCCTCGTTTTAGCAAGGATGGCTTTCAGAAAGTTCGATTACTTATTAACAATAGAATCTGAAGTAACAAAATCGTCGAGTGGGAATACAACCTGATACGTTCCGTCTATCAACTGTGTGACGAAAGAAGGCATTTCTGTATTTTGACCGAATTCGTCAAAGCTAATTTTGCCAACTGTCAGATAAGGTGCATCATAAGTGTTTTCACGCAACGCTTTAAGTATATCTTCAGGGTCTGAACTGCCAGCTTTTTCAATAGCCTGAGCGAAGAGAATAATTGAAGCGAATTCTTCTAAGGCAGGGCCATCAATATCCAGTCCTGTAATAGCCTTATATTTTTCATTCACATACTCAAAGACAGGCAACTTTTCAGAGAGAACGGCTGCAGCGGCTTGACCTCCGGCATAATAGTTTGCACCAAGGTCACTTGCCACGCCGGCAAAGCTTGCGTCTTGGAATCCGCCACAATAGCACATAATCATTGTAGGATCGTAATCGTACGCATCATATGCCTGGGCGAACATAGTTAGATCCCCAATGTACGACGCTTGGAAAACTACGTCCGGATCAGCAGCAATGATTTGAGCTGACTCTGTGTCAGCTGCTGTTATAGAAGGCTCATAAGCAACTCTGGCTACAACGTTGAAGCCATACTCCGGAGCATACTTGGCAAACATCTCATCTGCGTGGATACCATAAGCATTGTTGATATATGCAATAGCGACATCCTCGATTCCCGCATCGTATACTTCATTAAGATGCTGCAGATAGAGATAGAACTCAATAGTTTCCATCTCGTCATTAGCGGCAATGCGATGGAAAATAGAGCCAAAGTCATAAGTTACGCCGTCAGTAAGAGAAGCTGACGAGGAGGACCCGCAGATCATAGGGACATTGTACTCGAGTGCTTGTGCTGCGACTGAGGCTGAGAAGCCTGATGAGTACGCTCCGGTTATTCCGCTGATATCCTGTTCCAATAGATTGGCAGCCTCAGTAGAAGCAATTGTTGCGTCAGACTGACAATCGGCGAAGAGGAGATCTATTTTGGCACCTCCCAAAGAAGCGATACCTTCGTTTCGTGCTAAATCCCAGTCGAGATCATGTGCGTTGTTAAT
>DUPE01000110.1 GCA_012838475.1 Clostridiaceae bacterium | reverse complement strand
CCACCTGATCCAGAGATATCAGCAGATCCGTAAGCTTGGGGCCGATCGATTTTTCTTCCAGGTCCGGCACGCGATATAAAGGCATAATCGGCAGATAAATTACAACCAGGCCTTGTTCCAGCAGCGACCTCAGATATTTAGACATCCAGAACTCTTTCGAATTCGGATCAAAGCAAAATACCAGAGCCATGCTTGCTTCCTTGCCTGCAGACAAAAACCTCTGCCTTTGCACTAAGGCATCCAAATGGCTCTCAATCTTTTGGTGGATTTCAGAAACTGTTACTGGTAAAGTGAACTCTCTTTCCCATGTCAAGATAGTAGCCTTGGAACTGATTTTTTGACAAAAAGATATTTTGCTTGCAGGGCAAAATATCAAGTCATATGGTATCTCCATGCTCTCCGGCGTCAGCTGCAGGACCTCATACCTACCGGCAGAACGTTTTTCCAGCTGTTCATGGATACGCTCTTCTTGGCCTTTATTCAGATCATAAACAAGAATTTTAGGAAGCATTATTACCCCTTTCGGACATCTGCTACTCCCAGAATATGCCACGGTGATAAGCGCTAAGCGCCTTCGTTGACGACAATGCTTCTCTTTATCTGCAAACAAAAGACAAACCTCTATAAATATCGAAAAAATGAATATAGGTTTTGTCATTAGTCCGGCAAAAGAGACCGGCAACGTCAAACAAAGCGACTTACGGAAAACTCTGCAGCTGCTGCAGTAACATTCGGTATTATTTCTTAAAATACTTAAATAGTTTGCTGTTCTAACGTATAATAATGCCAGCGTATGTAGAAAAATATTTACATAATTAGGAGGTATTAAAATGCAAAAAGCAAAAGGTAGTGTGCCCATTGCCGTTGGCTCGGTCTTGACGATAATCGGTTCAATATTAGGAATTTTAGCAGGAATCATTATTACTGTAGCAGGGAGCTGGTTTTGGAGCGTGTTTTCAAGTGCTGAATTCGGAGAGCTCCCGGGCTTCCCGGAATTATGGCTGGCCAATAGCGCCGGTGCGGCATTTACCATTATTGGAATTATATTCATATTACTATCGATTTTGGTTCTGATCTTGGGAGTCATGACTTTCAAACGCAGACAGGATCTTAGACGTGCAACTTTCCCACTTGTGATTGGAATAATATTTACGATATTTGGAGTGATCTCACTAATCTCCAGCTTCTCGGGTTATAGTGTTGTTTCTCTTGTTGCGCCGCTGCTGATCCTGGTCGGAGCTATCTTGAATATGCAGCAGAAAAGCGGAATGTCGGAACAGGAACTAAATGCCATGTATTCCGCAGGTCAGCAATACCCACCCTACGGGCAACAGCAGTATCCTCCCTACGGGCAACAGCAATACCCGCAGCAGCAATACCAGCAACCACAATATGGTCAGCAACAACAGTACCCACAAGCAGGTCAGCAATACCAGCAACCTCCACATCAGTCTCAACCACCGTATGGACAGCAACAACAGCAGCAATATCCTCAGCCACAGCCTCAGCCACAGCATCAGCCGCAGTATCAGGCACAACCACAATACCAGCCACAGGAGCAAAATGAACAGCCGCAGCAGGGGACAGCTTCGCAAGAGGATCAATAAGCATAAAGTCAATTAAAGTAATCACCCACCATAATCAGCATTTATCTGCTGATTAACGCTTATCAAGATAGTTGCAATGACCTGTAACTTGCCTATACCAAAGGCTTGAATAAGGAGCAAAGCATGCAAAGGACAAAGGGTTCCACTTCTATTGCTATCGGATCAATATTGACTATATTGGGATCAATATTCGGTATTTTGTTGGGGATTTTTCTCCTGCGAGCAGAGCGGTTTGGAGCGGTGCTGACAAATGTTGCCGCTGAGATACGCGATATGTATCCAGTCGCCAGCTTTTTGTTTTCGATGGGCGAAGCTTTTGGCTTCATCATCATGACGATTTCAGTATTCATTTTACTCACAGGAATAATGACTTTTAAACGCAGGCGGGTATTGAGATACTGGAAATTCACACTTGTGTTTGGTCTGATTCTCTTCATCATAGGTTTTCTCCTGATGATTTACGATTTTGCTCCTGCACTCATTATTCCTCTGATTGGACCGCTATTAATCATTGTGGGTGCGCTGTTAAACAAACAGCAACAAAAAGAGATGTCCGAACAGACAGTAAACTGATATAATGCTAGCGAATATAATCATTTCGTTAGCAGACAATATCGCTTTCGAGAGCAATGTATCTTCAAATGAATAATTCTCTTATCTAGAGAGGCGGAGGGACTGGCCCTATGATGCCCGGCAACCGCGGTAAAGCAGCGGTGCCAATTCCAGCGCCTCAGGCAACAAGCTTGAGGCGGCAGATGAGGTTTATTAGACCTCGCTTCTGAGGTCTTTTTTATGCTTTGCTTTAGGAGGAAAGGAAACACTATGAATTCTTACAAGAAATGGCTTTTTACTTCTGAATCGGTTACTGAAGGCCATCCGGACAAATTATGCGATCAGATATCAGACGCAGTTCTCGACGCCATCCTCACGAATGATCCCATGGCTCGGGTAGCTTGCGAGACAACCGCAACTACCGGACTTATTTTGGTCATGGGTGAAATAACTACAAGTGCCTATGTGGATATCGCACAAATAGCACGTGGCGTAGTACGCGACATCGGTTATACGCGTGATAAAGGCGGTTTTGACGCAGAAAGCTGTGCAGTGCTTTTAAGCATAGATGAACAGTCACCGGATATTTGTCAAGGTGTTGACCAATCTCTCGACTGCCATGATGAAGGTTTTAGCACGGGTGCAGGAGATCAGGGGCTGGTCTTTGGCTATGCCAATGATGATACGGAGGAGTTTATGCCCTTGCCGATCACACTGGCTCATAAACTAAGCAAAAGGCTGGCAGATGTCAGGAAAACAGGTCAGACCAATTTTATCTATCCCGATGGTAAGACCCAAGTCACCGTGAGTTACCAAGGAGATACCCCCATACATATTGATACTGTTGTGGTCTCCACGCAGCATGCCGAAGAGGTATCTTTAGAGGAACTAAGAAAATTTATTATAGAGGAAGTTATCACCCCCGTATTACCGCCACATCTGTTCGATGAAAAAACCAAAATATTCGTCAATCCAACAGGACGCTTTGTGGTTGGCGGACCTCAGGGAGACACCGGGCTTACCGGCAGAAAGATAATCTGCGATACATATGGTGGTGCTGCTCACCACGGCGGCGGGGCTTTCTCAGGAAAGGATCCTACAAAAGTCGACCGTACTGCAAGTTACGCAGCCAGACATATTGCTAAAAATATTGTAGCCGCAGGATTGGCGAAATCTTGTGAGATTCAGATAGCTTATGCCATAGGGGTAGCTAATCCTGTCTCGGTAACCGTAAATAGCTTCGGTACAGGTGTCTTATCCGATGAAACTCTAGCTTCGTATGTGGACCAACTATTTGATCTCAGACCGGAGGCAATCATCAGATCCTTTGACATGAGACGACCGATTTATAGGCAAATCAGCAATTACGGTCATTTCGGTCGTGCTGATCTCGACTTGCCCTGGGAAAGGACCGATTATGTCGAAAAATTAAGAGAATTAGCTGAAAGAGACTGACCGGCCATGAGTAATTGAAAAAGCAGCTGGCACATTGATAACCGGGACGAAAAGACCTGACGCCCGGGATAATTTTGCCTGATGAGGTTTTGGCGAAATGCTAGAAGAAAGAGCCTTCCCTATATGGAGTAATTACTTATCCGGTTCGTAGAGCGAATGATCTTAGCGAAGACGCTTAGATAATCAAGTTGTATCTGTTTTTCATGATTCCTGCCCGATATTTGAGGGGAGCTGTTGGAGGAGATCTGCTGGCGGCTTCCCTCGTTTTAATTGGATATAATCGTCGCTTACCGCTGACAATTGAATACAACTAAGCATCATTACTTCTATGAATTATTGTATTATCAAATGTAAAGAAACAGATAATTTATTGACGCAGAGGACTACTTGTATCAGGACGAAGAAATAATTGAAATCACTGGAACCATTACTCGCATTACTTTTGCCAATTCTGAGAATGGGTTCACGGTTGCTGAGGTTGACAGCAAGAGTTTGGATTTTGTTGCTGTCGGCGTTATGCCGCCGATAAAAACCGGAGATTCTGCTCGCTTCCAGGGCACCTGGGTAGAACACAAAGATTACGGTCTTCAACTAAAAGTGAGCCAGGTTGAATTGCTTTTACCGGCGACGGAGGCATCCATAGAAGCCTATCTGGCTGCTGGTGCAATCTCCGGGATAGGACCGGTTCTGGCCAAGCGCCTGGTAAGACATTTCGGCAAAAATACCTTAAGAATAATGTCCAATGAACCTGGAAGGCTGGCTGAAGTAAAGGGCATTTCTACTACTAAGGCAAACGAAATCAGCAAAAGTTTCATAGCCGGCAGATCCTGGCAGGAACTGGCATTGCTCCTTACACCCTTGGGGATAGGCGCCTCACGCATACAGAGTATCCATCGTCATCTGGGTGCTGATGCAGTTCAAATTGTGAAGGACAATCCTTATTATCTGGCCGAAGCAATCGACGGCATAGGTTTTGATACAGCAGACAAACTAGCCAAGAAGCTGGGTTTTTCTGACGAGCACCCTTCTCGTCTGTTAGCAGGCACATTGCATATATTAGGTAATATGTTAAATAAAGGTGATACTTGGATGCCAAAGCCTAATCTGATCAAAGGAATTGCCAATCTCTTAGACCTAAATGAGGAGATAGTTAGCAGCTCTGTTCAAAAAATCGACTTTTATGAAGACAAAATTATTGAGTTTCTCACGCCTAATCAAACCGGCATATGTTTACAATCAAATTGGATAATGGCTGAGCATACCGTAAAGAAAGTATGGTCTATCTTATCCAGATCAAGCGTTCTGTTCAATCATTGGCTTGATGAAGATATCGCCAGAGGTGAGATCGCTGCAGCGTCAGCATCTCTGAATCTGGGGCTGGCACCTGAGCAGACTGAAGCGATTAAAATGGCCTGCAGCAACAGTTTTTCCATCCTCACCGGAGGCCCGGGTACCGGCAAAACAACCATAGTCAAAGTATTAGTAACATTACTAAGAGAACAAAATGCCAGAATTTTGCTCGCTGCACCGACTGGAAGGGCGGCCAGACGTCTGACAGAGGCAACCGGTGAAGCAGCTCAGACCATACACAAAATACTAAAAATGCAGCCGATTGATGAAGCTTTTGGAACGATCTCTTTTACAGAACAAGAAGAGCTTGAGGGCGACTATCTGATTATTGACGAAAGTTCAATGCTGGATGCTGCTCTCTTTTACCGTTTGATATCTGCTATACCGGCGAATATGAGTGTGCTTCTAATAGGAGACAGTGACCAGCTGCCTTCCGTTGGCGCAGGCCAAGTGTTGCGAGATTTGTTGTCTCAAGCTAGAATTCCCCGCACAACTCTGGTCAAGATCTTTCGCCAGGAGGAAAAGAACCTTATTATTGTTAATGCCCATCGCATTCGCAAGGGGCAGCCTCTAGTTCTGGATCAGACCTTGGACTCTCCTTTCTTGCTGGTCTTGCAAGATAATGAGCAAAACATTGCCAATGCGGTTACACGCCTGGTTGCCGAAATACTGCCCAGCCATTATGGCATCACCTCAGGATCAGAGGTGCAAGTTCTTGCTGCAATGAGACGAGGTGCTGCAGGAGTAGATTCCCTTAATAAATCGCTGCAAATAATAAAGCATGGAGGTCCTGATTTTACTGCGATTCATAGAATCAACTCTTTTGCTGTCGGAGACAAAGTAATCCAGACCAGAAATAATTATGAACTAAATTACCGCTCAATCGCTGATGACAGCCAGGGACAAGGCATTATGAATGGTGAACTTGGTATTGTGACAGAAATTGATTTGGCTGATAAGACAATGTGCGTTTTGTTTGAAGATGAACGACTGACTAAGATTGAAGGTGACAGCTTCGAGGATATCGAACTCGCTTATGCCATCACTATACACAAGAGCCAGGGCTCCGAATACCAGAATGTCATTTTGGCTATCCCTCACAGCTCACCCGCCTTTCTGACCAGAAATCTCCTCTACACCGGAGTTACCAGAGCAAGTCGGCGCCTGTTTTTGGTCTGCAGCAGATACACGCTAAAGATGATGATAGAAAACGAAATAGCGTTGAATCGTCGCACATTGCTCTCAGGGCTACTGCCTGAACCGCACCTGTTCCATGAAGTTTAAACGCCTGGTTGATCAGCTTCTCTTCCCACCTTGTTGTTATCTTTGTTCAAGACTGCTCTCACATCAGGGGAAATCACATCTGCGCTATATCTGTCCACAGTGCCTCAGCTCACTACCCTTCCGCGCTAATAGCATCTTGTCTTTACCGGCTGATTTTTTCCCACCTTCTGAGGAGCAAGATTCCTGCTGGAACCCCAAACCAGTTCCCGTACAAGCAGTATTTTATTATGAAGGCGTTATCCGTGAGATCCTCCTCCGTCTCAAATTCTCAGGTTGTACAGAGTACGGCAGATTATTAGGATCGTTTATGGCCACAAAAATGAAAGCTAACTACAGTAGATCGGGCTCAAGACCGGCAGGGATTGTCCCAATGCCTTTGAGTCCAGTCAGGTATCGGCAACGTGGTTATAATCAGGCGGAACTGTTAGCGAAACACCTCGGAGATGATATCAATGTCGAAGTTTTTTCCATTGCGAAAAGAGTAAAGGAAACCCAAAGGCAAAGCGAGATGCGATCTCGTGAAGAAAGACAAAGAAATGTCAACGGAGCATTTGAGCTCGACTCTGATTTCCCGCTTGATTATTTTAAAGGCAAGCAGCTGATTTTAGTGGACGATGTGTTGACCTCGGGATTTACCATGCAAGTTTGTGCAAAATCTTTCCGGCAGGCGGGGCTAAATATATCGGGATTGGTTGTAGCCGCAGGACACAAGGATCAAGTCCACAATGCGATGTAACTTTCTTCTTTGCAATCAGCGTTTGTGTTGTTTTCTCTAGTTATGTGCGTATCTTTTTGTACCCATTTCTTACCTATGTTTTCCCTCACTCATAGTCCTCCACGTTAAAGTGGGCCTCCCGCCGATCCCCTGAAATGTAAAAAAGTATAAATCTAATTTTTTGACCTTGCTTGTAATCTAACTAAGAGTAACGATCTAAGCATATTTTGCCCATTAATTGTCACGACTCGGCTTCATAAAACGATCACAAAGCATTTGCAATTCTGCCATAATACTGATAAACTTGTTCTATGTTTTTGGGACAACTGACATTTTCACTAAATATCGGTTGTTCTGGGTCTATTTTGTGAGGATAAGAAACTTGTCCTGCAAAAGAACTTTCAATGTGTTTTATTAAAATGCACAAAAAGAGGAGGAAATCTATAATGAAAAAAAAGTGGTTCCTACTGATCACCCTCATACTGGCTCTAAGCATATTTATGCTTGCCTGTGGTGATAAAGAGGAAGAACCCCCCGCCCCGGGCGTGACGACAGATGCTCCAGACGAGACAGACGCACCTGATGAAACAGATGCACCAGAAGTACCAGCAGGCGGAGTCTTCACAATTGGCGCACTGTTGCCGATGACGGGTCCTGAAGCATATTACGGAAATGATATGTATCAGTCCTATCAGATGGCGATTGATGAAATCAACGAAGCTGGCGGAGTCCTGGGCTATACCTTCGAGATCTTTAACGAAGACGATGCCTGTGACGCAGCTCAAGCCGCAACCGCAGGTTCAAAAATCATATCCGCTGAGCCGGATATCGTAGTCGGCGGCTACTGCTCCGGTGCTACAATTCCAGCACTGCAGCAATTCTATGATGCCAATCTCGTAGTTTTGGTCTCTGCTGCTAACTCCACAAATATCACCGACCTGGCTCTCGAGCAAACCTTTATGGTCAACAGCCCGGGAACACACGGTGTCCAGACTTTGACCAAACTGGCTAAGAGTCTGGGAGTCACCAAGATCGCAACGATCCACCAAGGTGACGATTACACCAAAAACCTGTCTGACATCGTTGAGCGCGATATGCCTGGTGATGGTTTCGAGATCGTTGCTGTTGAGGTTATGGAAAAAGGTGCTGCAGACGTATCTGCTATCGTAACTGCTATCCGTAATGCCGGTGCAGAACTGGTTTACTGGTGCGGCTACCACGCAGACGGATCTAACGTTATCAAACAGCTCCGTCAGGGTGGCTATGAGGGAGAAATCGTCTGTGGTGACGGTTCCTCATCAGTCGATCTGATTACCGGTAGTGGTGAAGCTGGAGAAGGCGTCTATGTTACTTCGCCTCCATACGTTGAGCTCGCAGAAGGCGGCACAGAATATGTTGCTAAATACGAAGAACTGTACGGCCAGCCTCCAGGAGGCTACTCCACTCTTTGTTACGACACCATTTATGTAATCAAAGAAGCCATCGAAGAAGCCGGCTCCATTGAGTATGAAGCTCTCCGTCTCGCAGTTGAGAATATTGATTATCCCGGAATGTCCGGTAGAATCAAGTTCGCGGAAAACCATGAGTTGGCGGAATCCAACTTCATGATCGTTAAGATCGAGAACGGCGAATTCGTACTGGTCGAAGTTGACTAAGCTTAGGTAATAGAAAGGGCGCTTAGTGCGCCCTTTCTCTTTTTTTTATCAAAATGATTGGGTGGTGATAACCGAATGTTCTCCCCAGGCGAAATTATTCTTCAACAAACAGTAAACGGTCTAATTCTAGGCTGTTTTTATGCCCTGATTTCTTTGGGCTATACTATGGTTTACGGCATCGTGCGACTTTTGAACTTTGCTCACGGCGATATTTACATGGTCGGTGCATTTGTGGGCTTCTTTGTCTTTGGTGCTTTAGCCGCAATAACTGGTACCGGCTGGCTAAGTATTATTCTAGCCATGGTGGCCGCTATGTTCTTGTGCGGTGTTTTAGGATTCTTAATCCAACGATTTGCCTACAGGCCGCTGCTTGATGCACCGCGACTGTCTCTATTGATCACAGCTATTGGTGTTTCCTTGATCTTGCAGAATGCCATGATGATCCTCACCAATGGCGAGTTTAAATTTTTCAATCACTCTGTTAATCCAAGAGCAGGAATCAGCCTTGGTAATGTAACAATCACTTGGATCCAAATGGTTCTGCTGGGAATCACAGCAGTGCTGCTAATCTCACTTACCTGGTTTGTTTCAAAAACAATCTGGGGAAAAGCGATGCGTGCCATATCAATGGACAGACCCACATGCCGCCTCATGGGCATCAATGTCAACACTATTATTGGTATTACCTTTTTCATAGGCTCGGCCTTAGCTGCCGTAGCAGGCGTCATGGCTTGTGTTTATTATGGCAATGTACATTATTTCATGGGCTATATCATGGGCATGAAAGCGTTCACAGCTGCCGTCATCGGTGGAATCGGATCGATCCCTGGCGCCATGTTGGGTGGCTTACTGCTTGGTTTGCTGGAAGCCGGAGGAACACAGGTATTAGGATCTTCCTGGAAAGACGTTTTTGCCTTCGGTATCTTGATCATCATGCTTATCTTTAAGCCTACCGGTCTGTTAGGTAAAACCGAGGTCGAGAGGATGTAGCCATGGAAAATAAAAATAATCTAGATCTAAATAATGGTGAAGTGGCTGTAGTTCACGAGGGCACAGCCAAGCGAGGATTCTTTACTAGAATCATTGACTCTGTTTACAGCTTCATGGACAAGACCCATAACAAAATCATTGTCGCGGTTATCTTGCTGGCCTTTGTCTTGACAGTGCCTCTTTGGGCAGATAACTATATTTTGCAGGTAGCATGGAACGCCATGTTCTATATGCTTCTGGCCCTTGGTTGCAACATCATCGTTGGTTTTACAGGCATGGTTGACCTGGGCTTTGCCGCCAAGTTCGCTGTAGGCGCTTACACTTCAGGAATTCTCGTCCATACCTTTGGCTGGAATTTCTGGCTGACACTGCCGATAGTAGTCATAGTTGGCATGATAGCAGCGGTTCTCATTGGTGGCCCGGCACTGCGGTTGCGCAGTGACTATCTCGCCATTGTCACACTTGGTTTTGGCGAGATCGTCCGTACTGTAGCCCGCAATCTGGAAATAACCGGTTCTGCTTCCGGACTCTCAGGTATCAAGAGACCTTACATTTTTGGTACTCAGCTGACAAGAATTTGGATGTGGTACTATCTTTTTGTGTTCCTTGTCTTCCTTTTCGTCGTTGCATCGAATAGGGTTAAAGACTCTCGCTTTGGCAGAGGGCTTGCCTATGTTAGAGAAGACGAAGACGCAGCCAGAGCAATGGGTGTCAATGTCGTCAAATTTAAGATGTGGGCATTCATCGTCGGAACCGTTATGGGAGCAATAGCCGGTGCATTCTACGTTATGCAAATGGCTGCTGTATCTCCAAACAGCTTCCAGTTCACTCAATCCTCAAATATCCTGCTGGCCGTTGTTTTGGGAGGCATGGGTAAGGTGCCGGGCGTAATGGCGGGTGCTGCCTTCTTCTCGATATTCCCTGAGATCTTCCGTAGTATCGGTGAATATCGTATGTTGTTCTTCGGCATTGCGCTTGTCTTGGTCATGATTTTCCGACCGCAGGGATTGTGGCCAGAAAGACGCCGCAGGTAGAAAGGGGTAGATAGTATATGGCATTAATGGAAGTTAAAGAATTAACAATGCTTTTTGGTGGTATAACGGCTGTTGACCATTTGAATTTTGAAGTTGAAGAAGACTCTATTACAGCTCTTATCGGCCCCAATGGAGCCGGTAAAACCGCTACCTTCAACTGCTTAACCGGATTCTATGTTCCGACCAGCGGAGAAATCCTTTACGAAGGCAAATCACTGGTAAATGTACCGCCGCATAAGATCACCGACAGAGGAATCATTCGTACTTTCCAAAACGTTCGTCTCTTTAATAATCTGACTGTAATGGAAAACGTCATGAGTGGTTGCCACAGCATTAGTAAGAAATTCGTCGGCAGTGCTTTGCTGCGTACTCCGTCGGAGCGCAGAGAAGAGGCCGAAATCAAACGTATAGCAGAAGAAGCCATGGAGTATATTGGTATCTCCGACTTAAGACATGAGATAGCAAAGAGCTTGCCCTATGGTACACAACGTCGCGTCGAATGGGCTCGAGCCATAGCAAGTAAACCAAAACTTCTGCTGCTCGACGAGCCTGCTGCCGGTCTAAACCGGCAGGAGAAAGAAGATCTCGTCACATTGATCCGCCGTTTCCGAAATGAATTGGGCATGACAGTATTCCTGATAGAACACGATATGGGTATGGTCATGGATGTCGCGGAAAAGATTGTTGTCATCAGCTTTGGTACTAAGATTGCGGAGGGTACGCCTAAAGAAGTTCAGGATGATCCACTTGTAGTCGAAGCTTACCTGGGTAAAGATGATGATGAGGAGGAGGCTGTCTAATGAGTGAATCTAATGTTATTTTGAAAGTCGATGCTATCGAGACATATTATGGACAGATCTGCGCCTTGCGCGACGTTAGCTTTGAAGTTCATGACAAACAGATAGTCACCTTGCTCGGAGGAAACGGTGCCGGTAAGTCTACGACACTAAAAACGATATCTAATATTGAGCCTTGCAGAGTAGGGAAAATCACGTTCTTTGGTGAGGATATCACGACTATGCCCCCTCACAAGATAGTTGAGCTCGGTCTGATTCATATACCAGAAGGTCGTAGAATCTTTAAAGACCTGACTGTTAGAGAGAATCTCGAATTGGGCGGTTTTACCCGCAGGGGAGATGATAAAAAACGTGATCTAATGATTGATGAAGTGTTCTGTCGCTTCCCCCGTCTTAGAGAGAGACATGCGCAGCTTGGCGGCACCCTTTCAGGTGGTGAGCAACAGATGCTGGCAGTCGGGCGTGGCCTGATGGCAGAGCCCAAGCTCCTAATGTTAGATGAACCCTCGATGGGTTTAGCTCCTCTGTTGGTAGCTGAGATTGCCTCTATCATCCGTGACCTAAACAATGAAGGTATACCTATCTTGTTGGTTGAGCAGAACTCTAAAATGGCCCTTGGCCTGGCCGACTACGGCTATGTGCTTGAGACCGGTGAGATCACACTTGAGGGTCCTGCCAGTGAACTGATTAAGGATCCGAAAGTAGTAAAAGCTTATCTGGGTATAGAATAAAGCTCAGACAAAAAATTCCGGCGCACGAGTTGCGCAAAAAATATCACCCCCGCCATATTTGCAGGGGTGTATTTTTTTGCTGTTTATTAACCTGATACCAACGACAGGAGAATTCTTCCCTGCTCTCCTGATTATCCGTTAATTATCCTTCACGAAATGTCGGCGATAACACATGATAGTGTTTCTAGCTGAACCACAAGCCTTCACATACCACAAAAATATAATTACCGCGTCTTTAACCGAGTAGCAAGCGTTTGCCGCTGGCATCACGCACAGATAAATTCTGTTTTACCAATTCGTTGTGGAGACGCTGCAATTCCTCGTTGCGCTTAATCTTCAGCGTGGTGGTCATTATTGGATCACTTTCATCCCAGACAAAGTGCTTAACCTTCTTGTACTCAGTCATCTCACGGTTTATTGCTTCTACTTTATCTCTAAGCCACTTGCTGATCTCCTCGTCCTCCGTGTTGACGCTATCCGGCAAAGCCTCCTTGTCAATCTGGAATCTGGCTGACAAATCGATCGCCCCGCGTTCAGTCGCCTCTCCCCAGATCATGACATTCTTGACGCCGGGGATTTGATTAAAGAACAGCTCAACTTCTTCCGGGAAGACATTCTTGCCATTGCTGAGAACAATCACAGATTTAGCTCTACCGGTTATGTGTAGGCAGTCTAACTCATCAAAATAGCCAATATCCCCCGTTTTGAACCAGCCATCTTCCGTAAATACTTCACGGGTGGCTTCTTCATTCTCGTAATAACCTAGCATGACATTTTCGCCTTTAGCCAGGATTTCTCCTGCGCTTTCTTCACTGTCAGCAGATCCGTCAGAATCGATTGCCAATGTGACGCCTGCCAGAGGCAGACCAACACTGCCCATGACATTCAAAGTAGGTGTACAAGCAGACAGAATCGGTGATGTTTCCGTCAAACCATATCCTGCGAGACAGGTAATACCAATATCAGTAAAGAATTGCTGCTGCTCAGCCGGCAAGGCAGCGGCACCGCTGACAGCCAGATCCAGTTTTCCTCCCAGTGCAGCATGGATATCTTTGAAGACTTTGCGCCTTACATCAATACCAAATTTGCCCAGGAATCGTGTTAGTTTGAGTCCGAATTCAAAGGTTTTAATTTTGCCTTTCTGTTCGATGTTTTTAATAATTTGACGATGCATTGTGATCAGCATCAGAGGAACCGTCAAGATAATTGCAATCTCCCATTCTTTCATATTCTTTGTCAGAGTACGCAGATTTTCATTGATACAGACACTAATGCCGGTAGCCCAGAAACAATACATACCTACTGTTCCCTCAAAGGTATGGTGTAGAGGCAGGACTGAAAGAGCACGTTTTCCCACTTCCAGAGGAATTGTGCGTACTGCTTGCTTAACATTACTTGCGATATTGTGTTGACTTAGCATTACACCCTTAGACTGTGAGGTTGTGCCGGAGGTAAAATAGATAGCAGCCATCCTCTTATTGTCAATCGGCAAGCTCATAAATTCATGCTTCAGATCTTGCCTTGGCTGTCCTGACGCAATCAAATCTTCAAGACTTCGAAGCTCAGGAAGTTCCTTCTTTACCTCGTCAAATTTATCCTTTCTATCAAGAAGAATAAAAGTATGAACTTGAGGATTCTCCTCTTTTACCATGAGGGCAGTATCCAAATGTGCGTAGTCGAAGGCGAACACAGTTACTTTGCCTCGTTGACACAATCTCGCTACTTCGTGATCTGCCAGCTGCTTGTCCAGAGGCACACTTATCCCCAGTCCAAACAAGGTGGCATTGTGTACTATTACCCAAGGATATGAATTTGCGCCGATTACTGCGATATGCTCCTTACCGGTGCCGTCAATCTTAACTTTACCCTGTGAAATAAGACCCGCTGCAAAAGAATTAATATCATCTTTAAGCTGTGAATAATCCTTAGTTACAGTACTTCCCGTACCGTCTTCTCTTTCATGAAAAACATAGGCTGGAACACCGGGGTATTTCTCAATAGATACATCCAGCATTTCCCGCAGATCTTCAAATGGTGTGGCAAACTCAATTTGGGGCAAACCGTGTACTATTCTCATCATTTACTCTCTTTCTCATTCTGATTATTTATGTCTGACTCAGGACCCGCAGGCTCTTTATGTAACAATAAAGAACCCATCAAGCCCTGTTGGTCAATAAACATTTCCGCGATCAGCTTGAATGCCAATGATTCACAGATAAACGCAAGATTAAGTCTTTCCAGCGGAACCTTAAGTCCTCTAATTTCCAGAGGCTTAGTCACAGGAATTGGTTCCAACAGAAAAGCTGTTACGCGCTGCATGGAGTCTTCAATCTGGTCGCAAAAGCTGTCATAGGCCAATTCCGTACTCATTAATCTGGTTAGGAGGCTTATGCCCGTATGAACATATTGGATGGAAATAATCTCCTTCAACACACTGAGAACGATAAAATGCACCATATGAATCCGACCGTACCTTCTGTTTACCGGACGTGGGGCCAGTCCCCATTTGATATAGTTCTGCACCATCGTGCCGGTAATAATAGTCCTGCCCGGAAATAACGGAGACAGATGCTCCTCAATATACTTCAGCATGGTCTGTCGCAGTACTTCTTCCTCGGGCAGCTCGTACCAACGAGGCAAGCGGAAATTATGAATTTCGCTCCCACGTTTATAGAAAACATGATCTTTCTCAAGCTCGATAATTGAAGCCCACCTCATTTCGCAGTTATCATAACTGCGAGGAGTTTATCTCACTATCAAGAGACTGTCAAGTATTTGATTGTATACTTGCGTGCGAAACAAAAAAGCCGAAATGGAGTCGGCTGTATATAGATCAATTATTTCGAGAGTACAATGTCGAGAATTTACATTCCTTTGTCTTTCCTGGTTCAATTTTTTAATTTGTTTTCAAATCATTTTTTCAACTTATTGCCTCTTTTTGCGGTGTAAAATAATTTGCGCCATAGACACCCACCAGAATAATAATACCACCTATTATCATGCTAAAATTGAGATCTTCATCCAGAATTAGTACTCCGGCTAAAACTTACACCGGAGAGTTTGCGCACTTGCGATTTTGTGGAAAACGAGCAGAATCTGATTCTCTATGGGAGACCCGGAACCGGCAAGACACACCTGGCCATTGCTTTAGGCATAGAAGCTTGCAAGCGTGACTACAAAGTCCTCTACTACAAAACAAGTCGCTTGGTTAACCTCTTGTCGCAGGCCAAGGAAGAGCGAAGCGAAAACAAGTTCTGGCGGAAACTTAACACTGCTGATTTATTGATTTTGGATGAGTGGGGCTACATCCCTTTTGAGCGGGTAGGTACGCAGCTTCTTTTTGAGGCTATTTCAGATTGCTACGAGAAGAGAAGTGTGATTATTACGACTAATTTGCCTTTTGACGAATGGAACACTATCTTTTACGACCAAAAACTGACAGCAGCCATCCTGGATCGATTAATCCACCATGGACTGCTGTTGATGCACGATGGACAAAGCTACCGCTTGCAGAACTCACGAATGCAATAACGGAGCACGAGATTATTGGAACAAAGCGGGTAGATATTTTAGCTTCCACAGTGGCGGGTTTTTAGCTTCCGCGCTGGTAGACTTTTAACTTCCGCGCTGGCAGGTTTCATACTTGCCAAACACAGCTTTTTACCGGTCTTTCCGTAAAATAACTGCCAGAGGCAGTTAAAGTAGATATTTATACGCAATTTT
>DUPE01000196.1 GCA_012838475.1 Clostridiaceae bacterium | reverse complement strand
TTGATTTATGTTCTGACCGGCGGAGGGCCTGGTGGATCAACAGAGTCGGTATCTCTATATGCTTATAGGGTTATGTTCTCACAGACAAGGTTCGGCTATGGCTCAGCAATTGTCATGATCATGGCAGTAGTTGTTGGTCTAATCACCTTCGTATATATTAAAGCACTGGATGTAGACGTATTAGGTCAGAGATCTTAAGGGGGAGATATGAATAGACTAAAAACATCGACATTATTTAAGATTGTTATGATCTTGTATTTGTTTATTATTCTCTTTCCCTTCATCTGGGTGGCGATTACATCGTTTAGACCGGAATCTGAAATATGGGGCAGTAATGCGCTCGACCTCAGCGAGGCAAACTTCACACTGGAAAATTACAGATTAGTGTTTCAAACTCCGATCTTGAATTCTTTGAAAAACTCGTTGATTATTTCCGGCATTACCACTATCTACGTAACTCTTGTTGCCTCGTTGGGGGCATATGCCATAGCCAGACTGGATTTTAAGTTCAAGAAACTCTTAACTGTGATCGTCCTTGCCGTCTCGATGTTTCCACAAATGATTGTCATTGGGCCTATCTACAGGATGTTTGTTCAGCTGGGCTGGACTAACAGTTATTATATATCGTTACCCTACTCAAACATAACCTTGCCAGTAGCAACCTTTATTTTGATCACTCATTTTGCCCAGATTCCTAAAGAAATGGAGGAATCAGCTACCATGGACGGTTCTTCCAAGATTAACACCTTCTTTAAGATTGTATTACCCTTGGCCGCTCCTGGAATTTTTACTGCGGCAATAATTGTTTTTATCGGAGCCTGGAACGAGTTTCTCCTGTCCCTGACTTTGAATACCAATGAAGCTTGGCGAACTGCGACCGTAAACATTTCCTTTTTGCGCGGGCAGTTTGAAATTTTCTGGGGGCAGGTTACTGCAGCGACAGTAATAGTTACCATCCCTACTTTGATTATCGTCATACTCTTTCAAAGGCAGATTGTCTCCGGACTTACTTCCGGCGCGCTAAAGGAGTAATGCATTGAAGACGTTTAAGGAGAAAGGTCTTAATATTGATCGTTTGCCTCTGCTGGAGAGTTTAATGTCTCAAGGCAATGGCTATGTTGGCACTAGAGGATATTTGGAGGAATTCAGCTACCCCCATTCAGTAAGGGGGAATTATGTCAATGGCATCTACGAACGCATTCCTATGATACATGCTGAATGGGCCTGGGGTTTCCCGTTGAATTCTGATCGCATGCCCAATCTAATTGATCTTTTCGCTATCTCCATCTTTCTGGATGAGGAAGAAGTTGTCATCGATGGCGAGATAGAAGATTTCGTCAGAGAACTGGACTTTGAAGACGGTCTCTCCAGGAGAAGCTATCAATACCTAACTACAGCAGGGAAGACGGCGAGGATAAGCTTTGAAGAGCTGCTGTCCTTCCCGTATAAGGAGCTGAGGAGCTGGACTTTAAATATTACCTATGACGGCAAGATCGAAGTCAGAAACAATATTGATTTTCATTTTTTTAATGTATCCAGTAAGGAGGACCCACGTCTCGCTTACCATGACTATACTTTGGCGGAGGTTGTCAAAGCTCAGTATGAATCCGGGCGAGGTGAAATCTTAATAGAGACTCTGCAGACCAAGATTCAGATTTTGCTCGATTTCATCGATACGGGCGAATTCAACTCCACCTCTGTTACGGATGATGATGCGATGAGAATCGCTTTCACCGCTAAAGGTTCGCTTAGACTGGAGCGAATGGTTAAATGCCGAGATAGTATTCGTAATAACGATAGTGAATTTATCCCCAGGGAGGAACTGTATATCAAGCAAAAGGAGTTCATGCAACAGAGTGAGCAAATTGCTGATATCGAGTTCCTCGACAATGAGGAATTGACAGCCGCCATGCAGCTCAAAAAATTTCACCTGCTTCAGTCAACAACTCAGGATGTATACGGCAATATTGCTGCTAAAGGCCTCTCAGGGGAGGGCTACGAGGGGCATTACTTCTGGGATACGGAAATATTCATGTTTCCCGTCTTGCTTTTGTGGGCAAAAAAACGTGCCAGAGACCTCTTGCTCTTCAGATACAATACTCTGCCTGCCGCTAGATTCAGGGCTCTGGAATTGGGGCACAGAAATGGTGCTTGTTTCCCTTGGCGGACAATCTCAGGCACGGAATCTTCGGGGTATTTCCCGGCCGGTACCGCTCAATACCATATAAATTTTGACATAGCCTATACCTTCATACAATACTGGCTCTCCGGCAAGGATCTGGATTTTTTAGCGGATTACGGCATGGAAGTGATACTGGAGACAGCCAGGACCGCGCTGGAGACTGGCTCTTTCCAAAGCGATGGCTTCCACATCCATTGCGTAACCGGACCTGATGAATACACAACCTTGGTCTCGGATAATTACTATACCAACAAGATGGCTCAGTACAATCTTGAGTGGGCTGTAAAGCTTTGGGACATTTTGGAAAAGGAAAGACCCGGTGATTGGCTGCGCTTAACTGAGTCCCTAAAGCTTAAGGACCATGAATTGGAAAAGATGGAGAAAGCCGCTCAAGAGATGGTTTATATCTATGATCACGAAAAAGGCATCCTTGGGCAGGACTCCACCTTCCTCAGTAAGTCTCTCTGGCCGGAAGAAAACGATAAGAGACCTCTATTGCTGCATTATCATCCTCTGACCATCTACAGGCATCAAATCTTGAAGCAGGCGGATACCGCCTTGGCTCTGTATTTGGTGCCGGATGTGGATGAAGAAGTGATGAGGCGGACTTTTTATTATTACGAGAAGATCAATACACATGATTCTTCTCTCTCTCCCTCGGCTACGGTTCTTCTAGCTTGTCGTCTGCGAGACGAAGACCTTGCTTACAAATACTTCATTGAAGGTGTATATCTAGACGTGAGAGATCGTAACAATAATACGGCCAATGGGCTGCATATGGCCAATATCGGCGGGACTTTACTGGCGGTCCTCAGTGGCTTTGGCGGTATAAGAATGAATGAATTCGGTCTCCACCTCGACCCGTTCGTGCCTGAACAGTTGGGCAGGATCAGATATAGATTCACCTGGTACAATACGGTTCTGGAGGTCTACCTGGCAGGGGAAGAGGTAGATATTAAGCGCATATCCGGGCCTCCTGTGGAGCTTGTCTTACGAGGAGAAAATATTATTGTCGGGCAGAAGGCGGTCCTGCTTGATTTGGACGGGGTGCTGACCGGTACCTCAGATAATCATTATCAGGGCTGGAAACGTATGAGCAAAGAACTGGGTTTTGATCTGCCGGAGGAATTCCGCGATAGACTGCGCGGTATTTCCCGTCTCGCAGCCCTACAGGAGATCTTGGATTATTTCGGACTCGAGTATTCTGAGGAAGAAAAGCAAGAGCTGGCGAATCGTAAGAACAACTATTATATCGAGTCCATTAGCGCCTTCACCCCTGCTAATCTTTATCCTGGTGCTTTAAATCTATTACAAGCATTGAGGGACAGGGGAGCAAAGATTGGGCTTGTGTCTGCGAGCAAAAACGCCGGTCGGTTGATCGAGCGTTTAGGAATCAAGGAATACTTTGATTATGTATTCGATCCTGCTGATACTGAACGGGGTAAACCCTACCCGGATCCTTTCTTAAAGGCCGCTGAAATGCTGTCGATGCGGCCGCAAGATTGTATAGGAGTTGAAGACGCTCAGGCAGGGGTAAAGAGCATTAAATCCGCGGGGATGACTGCGGTTGGGATCGGAAAAGATGACTTAGATGAAGCGGATGCCATCTTTGATACAATTGAAGAGGCTTCTTCATATCTATTAGATTGGTTGGAGGTTTGATCATGGCTGGAATCACTTTAAGAGATCTGACAAAGATTTATGACAATAACTTCGAGGCGGTAAAATCCATAAATTTGGAGATAGAAGATGGTGAATTTATGGTGCTGGTCGGACCTTCCGGCTGTGGCAAGACCACTACACTCAGGATGATTGCCGGATTAGAAGATATATCCGGGGGCGAGCTTTATATCGGCGGCGAGCTGATGAATAAGGTAGATCCCCGCGATAGAAATATTGCCATGGTATTCCAGAACTATGCTCTCTATCCGTATATGTCGGTCTACGACAATATGGCTTTTGGCCTCAAATTACAAAAATTCGACAAGAAAGAGATTAAAAGACGTATAGATGAAGCCGCTAAGATCCTGGATATCAGCGAACAACTGGATAAGAAGCCCAAGGCTTTATCCGGAGGGCAAAGACAGAGAGTCGCTCTGGGCAGAGCCATTGTCAGGCATCCTCAAGTCTTCCTCATGGATGAGCCCTTGTCCAATCTGGATGCTAAGCTAAGAGTGCAGATGCGTGCTGAGCTAATCAAACTGCATGAAGATCTGCAGACGACCTTTGTTTATGTAACCCATGATCAGACTGAGGCCATGACCATGGGCAGCAGGATTTGCGTCATGGATCTGGGGCAAATTAAGCAGGTAGCTACTCCGGAAGAAATATATAGCAAACCCGACAATCTATTCGTGGCAGGCTTTATTGGCTCACCGCAGATGAATTTCTATAAGGGAACCTTAAGCGAGGAGATGGGTGCGTATCATCTGGAAGGTGAGAATGAAGAGTATGATGCCTTCCGCTTCTCAATTGATATCTCTGATCAGGAGAGTGTCGCCCCATATCTAAATAAGGAAATAATATTCGGCATCAGGCCGGAGCATTTGATGTTTACTGACGGCGAGGGACTGAGGGCAAAAATATTCGTTATAGAATTACTGGGCAGTGAAGTTAACGTTCATATACGGGTCCAGGGTGATATACATACTGTGACAACTGATGCCGGTACACACTTCAAAGCAGGAGATGCCGTTACAGTTGTGCCAAAACCGGGCAGGATCCATCTCTTTGATCCGGAGACTGAAAACGCGATTCGCTATTAAGCGCTTTGGCGCCAAAGATACGCAGCGACATCGCCATACGCAGTTTAGCGTTCTTAGATGAGGGAACTACAGGCCACGCGCAGTTTAGCGTTCTTAGATGAGAGAACTACAGGCCACGCGTAGTTTATCGTTCTTAGATGAGAGAGCGACAGTGCCCGTACGGAGTCTTGAGATATTTTGTCATTGCATATCTTCAGGTGCGAGGAGGCGACAATTTTTGCTGGATTCCAAGATCTTTTGAGCCCTTTCCATTTCATCAACCCTTAGTATTATTACTACCTTTTCATTGTCGATCGGCAGGCAGGTGTAGGTGTATTCTATGCTAATGTCATTTTCGGCAAGTTCTTTAATCGAATAAAGCAAGGCTCCCTTGGTATCATCTATCTCAATGGCCAACACATCTGTTTCCTTTACCACAAAATTTGCGGCCTTCAACTTTTCTACTGCTTCCTTAGGTCTGTCCAGAATGAGCCTGAAGATACCGTAGTCTGTTGTTTCTGCTACTGATATAGAACGTAAATTGATTTCATTATCACTTAATATCTGCAAGACCATCTCAAGTCTGCCCGGTTTATTCTCTAAGAATGCGGATACTTGACTAATCATTTTATAACCCCCTAAATATTTCTTTTATCGATAACTCTACTGGCCTTACCTTCACTTCTTGGGATGCTTCTTGGCTCCACAAGTGTGACTTTGGCGCTTAGCTGAAGAACAGAAGTCAGCCTCTGGCTAATGATATTTGATAAAGATTCCATGTTCTTAATCTTATCTGAAAACAAATCTTCAGTAACCTCCACCCGGACTTCAAGAAAGTCCAAGGTACCTTCTCTGGTTATTACTAACTGATAGTGAGGTTCGATGCCGCCAATCTCCAGGAGCACATCTTCAATCTGAGATGGAAAGACATTTACACCTCTGATTATAATCATATCGTCTGAACGTCCCATAACTCTTCCCATTCTCACATGGGTTCTGCCACATAGACACTGCTCATCGTTTAGGACAGTCAAGTCTCTGGTCCTATACCTGAGCAGCGGTATTCCTTCCTTACTGATGCTGGAGAATATCAGTTCACCGGTGCTGCCATATGGCAATGGTTCCAAAGTAACAGGATCTACAACTTCAGGGAAGAAGTGGTCTTCCCACACATGCATTCCATCTTTACAAGAACACTCCGAGGCGACTCCGGGCCCGCATATCTCAGATAAACCATAGATATTGTGTGCACTTATATTCAGCTTTTTTTCAATTTCGATTCTCATATTCTCTGACCAGGGTTCAGCACCGAATAACCCGGATTTGAGTTTCAATTCTTCAGGAGATA
>DUPE01000105.1 GCA_012838475.1 Clostridiaceae bacterium | reverse complement strand
GCGAGACATCACAGGAGCTTGGTAAGCTGGATGATGCAACTCCTGAAGAAGCAGAAGCAATAAGCAGAATGGTTGGTTTAGGTGCACTTAAATACTTTATTTTAAAGGTTGACCCTAAGAAAAACATGACCTTCAACCCCAAGGAGTCAATAGACTTCAACGGAAATACTGGTCCTTTTATTCAATATACACACGCACGTATACAGTCTGTGCTCCGCAAAGCAACAGATCAGAATATTGAAATCCCCAAAGAACTTAACAACTCAATTGCACTTTCAGAAAAAGAGGAGGGGTTAATTCAGCTACTGTCTGAGTTTAAAGCTATTGTTAAGCTGGCTGGTGAGGAATACAACGTTTCGCTCATAGCTAATTATATATACGATCTTGCAAAAGAGTTCAACCAGTTTTATCACGATTACACAATACTAAGAGAAGAGAACAGCGACTTGCGTGATATAAGATTGCTGCTTTCTAAGAATGTTGCTCTCACAATCAAAAAAGGCATGTCGTTATTCGGAATAGACGTACCCGAAAGGATGTAGAACAAATTGTATAATTGCTTGTTATACATCTATAACATAACAAACAATATAAACACAATTTATTATGAGCAAGCAGATTTTAGGGCTACATCATGTCACAGCAATATCAAATAGTGCTAAACAAAACCACCATTTCTATACAGATGTTTTAGGATTGAGGATGGTAAAAAAGACTGTCAATTTTGATGACCCCGGTACATACCACTTCTATTTTGGCGACGAACAAGGTACTCCGGGTACAATTATAACCTTCTTCCCATGGGAAGGAATAGGAAAGGGAAGGAACGGAGCAGGAATGGCAACCCACACAGGTTACTCTGTGCCGAAAGGTAGTTTTTCATTCTGGAAAGAGCGTTTGGAAAAGCAGGGTATTTCTACAACCGAAAACGAAATATTTGGCGAGAAGGTGCTATCGTTCAACGATCCCGATGGTATGCAATTACAACTCATCATTCCAAACAAGGAAGATTCACGCTCACCCTGGACAACGAATGATATCTCAAGCGAAGTTGCAATTAGGGGGTTCCACAATGTTACCCTCACACTCAGATCGGCAGATGCAACATCTAAAGTTCTAACAGATATATTAGGTTACTCGGTAGTAAAACAAGAAGGAAACCGTTATCGGTTCGAGACAGACACAATAGGTACAGCCAATATCATAGATATAATTGAGAGTCCTAATGCACCCTACGGAAATAATGCCGCAGGCACAAACCATCACATTGCCTTTAGAGTAAAGGATGATAATATTTTGATGCAAATAAGGGAGAAGGTTGTTGAGGCCGGACTAAGCATTACACCAAAAATAGATAGAGATTATTTCTTCTCACTCTACTTCCGTGAACCGGGTGGTGTACTTTTTGAGATTGCAACAGATAACCCGGGATTTACTGTAGATGAATCGCTCGAAGAACTTGGATCTAAGTTAAAGCTCCCTACTCAATATGAGAAAATGAGAGAACAAATTGAGTCTGTACTACCAGAACTTTAAAACTAATTACAAAACAGATAAATTTGATGAGTCACACATTAAGTATTAAACATGCAGGAGAGCCATTAGAAACAGCTCAAAAAGCTTTAATAATGCTTCACGGAAGAGGAGCGTCTGCCGAGAGTATACTAACTCTCGGTCAGATATTAAATATAGAAGGATACTCACTGTTGGCGCCTCAGGCAACAAACAGCACTTGGTACCCCCACTCTTTTATGGCATCGGTTGAAGATAACGAACCATGGCTTAGTTCTGCAATTGATATAGTAAAGAAAACAGTAAATATGGTACTTGAAGCGGGAATTGAAAAAAAGGATATATATTTTCTCGGATTCTCTCAAGGTGCCTGTCTCGTTTCTGAATATACTGCCAGATATGCACAGAGGTATGGTGGCATAGTTGCTTTTACCGGCGGACTAATTGGAGAGGAGATTGATCGAAGCAATTATAGTGGAGATTTTGCACAGACCCCCTTCTTCTTTGGCACAAGCGATCCCGATTTTCATGTGCCTGTAGAAAGAGTAAAAGATTCGGCAAGCATAGCTCGCGAAATGAATGCTGATGTTACTTTAAAAGTATATCCTAACAGAGGTCATACAATCTCGGAAGATGAAATAAAACAGGTTAATAGCCTAATCTTTAAATAAAATAGAGCTAATTAATTATACAGTTAATCATACAATTAGATATACAAGTAGTTGTGCAAGTAGTTGTGCAAGTAGTTGTGCAAGTAGAAATACAATTAGTTTTGCAATTAGAACAATCAATTAAATTATGAAAGTAACCAGAGTATACAGCGATAATAATGGCGACTCCAGAT
>DUPE01000078.1 GCA_012838475.1 Clostridiaceae bacterium | reverse complement strand
GAATATCGGTACATCCATGAGCTCAGGCAAAAAACAAATGGAGGAAAGAATAAAGATGATTAGGAAAAACAGACTATTTAATAAAAAGCTTATGGTTTGCATTATGTTATGTTTGTTTTTGTTTGTCCCAATGCTGATGACTAATGCGATTGGAAACCCAGCCAATCTGAAAGAGCAGCATATTGCTGATATTGATGAGCGTTATGAGAAACTTAAAAATGAGATGGAGAATACCTATGGAGAATATGCGACTTGGTCAATAGAAGTTAAAGCGGAGTTAGACAAGTTGCTGATTGATGAAAATTATCCAATAGGAGATGATGTGCTCAATGTTCTTCCCGGTCCAGAAGATGTTTCACAACAGGAAGCTTTGATCTTTGCAAGTAATGAGATAAATAAAGAATTTAGTCTCGAAATAAGCCCAATTGACTTTGATACTCAGCTCTCCTTCTTCTATATTCCAATAGAGGATCAAAAGCTCTGGGTGATTGAGCATATAAAAAACTCAGATAGTGGTGAAGAAAAATATATAGTTGAGTTTACATCCCCTGATAAAAAGGTCATTCTATGTGCCTATTATGTCAATGGTATTATGGTGAATCCTCTGCAAGCTGACGGAAAAACAGGATTCAAAGAAGAACCGTTGCAAAATTCCATTGCCGTCAACAAGGAAGTTGCTACAACACAAGCAATAAAAAAGATGAAAGCTTATTATGGGTTTGAAGACAACAGTTTAGAATATTTTGATTCGACAACAGAATGGTCTGAAGAAAAGAATGCTTGGCTTGTTACTTTTAAATCCACCTACTACAACCCCTCCAAAGTTGGTACTTATGTGTTTATTATCGATGGCACAACCGGCGAACTAACACATAATTCTTGGGATTTAGAAAAAGCCTATCAAAAACAAGGTCCTAGAACACCTTGGAAACTTGCAGAGTTGTGGAGTTCCTATGAATATAACCAGTATTCAGCATTAAAGATTAGAACTAATCAGATTATTGAGCAAGCCGGTGGTAAGCACAATATGAGTTTTGAGCAACAGGCTGCATATGATACGCTTTATAGGGATGCTGGTTATGATCGAAATCAATACTATCGTTGTTTGCCCTCCTCCTCAGATGCATCTGTGGAAATCGTAAAAGAGTTGATTCAAGAAAAGGTGAGCGAAAAGTATGGAATTACTTCAGAGCAGTTTAGGGACGCACAATGGATCCCCTCTTTCGATGTATCGAATCCGAATGAGCATCGTTGGAAAGTGATTTTACTGTTAAACGATGGAGATATATACATTCAAGCCGAAACGGATGCAAGTGGAGTAACTATACTTAACTTGGTACGAAAAACAGAGAAAAACGGATAAAAACATAGATTCGAAATAACTGTTACTATTAAGTCAATCAGATGTTTTGACAAACAGGTGCCCCCATTCAATTGTTTGCTTATTGAATGGGGGCACGGTTAAATAGTTAATAATCTGCTAATAGCACAATTAAGGTTTAATACAGAGCTGCTTTTGTTTCAGGGCCTGCAATCCCGTCGTAGCTAAGGCCATTATCACTTTGAAAGCTGTAAACGGCGTTACGAGTTGCAGAGCCATATTTCCCATCAATCGGGCCTGGGTTGTAGCCTGCATTACTCAAGTCGGTCTGCAACCGAGTAACATAACGACCACGAGAACCTAGAGTAAGATTAGTAGTGCCGTACGCGATTTCCCATTCGCTACCAGCAACATTTACAAACTGCCTAAGAATATATCTATTCTGTCCACCGATCACAAATCTATACCAGTGAGCGGTATCACTAACGGCATAAACCGTAATACTGGTTCCATTAGGGAGAGAACCAATTTTTGTCAAACCAGTGTTGCTAGTTGTGTTTTCGTTGTACCCCGAGTAGTAGTTCACACTACCACCTGGGACAGCCCCGTTGCTCGAATCGACATAACCACTTGCAGCCAAAGCAGGAATTGAGATTGCAAGAATTGAGACGGCCACCATGGCCAAAGCGATAAGTTTCTTCATGTGTTTCACTTTAATTTCTCCTTTGATTTCATTTGTTTTGTTTGCTTTTTCGTGCGCTGAACACAGCCTGCGCACAGGTCGTTTTGTGCAGGTCGGACTAGTAGATTTGTGACTGTTTTGTAGTAATTGGCATCCCTGGAACACCCATCCCTTTGAGGATGGCAGCGGCCAAGCTGCGGTTATCAGGATGCAATCAGCATGCTCGGTAGATCTTTGGACTCACCCCTTTCCTTGTCGTTGTGCTTGCCAGGCACCTTATCTCCTGGCTTGTCTGTATTGTAGGAAGCTTTGAAATAACTTGAAATGAAGCCGCCTGGAAGCCTTCGGGCAGTTTCCAGAAAACGACATTTTGCTGCATTCACATAGAAAAAAGCGTACAATCCACAAAATTTGGATTGCACGCCCTGTCTGTTGATGAGCTTAGCTGCCTTTGTCCAGTTGCCTCAGCCTTTGGGTAGCAACGAGGAGGGAGGCCTTGGTTGCTGGGTCAGCCACCCCATTCTTTTGCAGACCACGGATGAACTGGAACCTAATCAGCGTGTCCTTGGTCTGCTGGCAGAAGCAGCCGTTCTCAGGGAGCTGTGGCTCAAAGGGATCAAAGAACAGGTTCAGGTCTGCCTGCAGGT
>DUPE01000061.1 GCA_012838475.1 Clostridiaceae bacterium | reverse complement strand
TTGTTCAGAGGTGAATTTATATGAGTATTAGAATATTGCATACGGCGGATTTGCACCTGGGAAGCCGCATGAGCTCTTTAGGACAAGCTGCTCCTGATTTTCAGGAAGCTTTGATCCAAAGTTTTGACAGATTACTTCAGGAGGCGGAAAAACGCTCCATTGATCTTTTTCTCATCGCCGGCGATTTTTTGGAAGTGGCGGAAATTCAAGATCGAGAATTGAACCGGGTACACGATCTTCTCGTTCGCGAGCGCTCTTTTCCGGTTCTGATAGCCGCAGGAAATCATGATCCATATTCCTCTGCTTCGCCTTACGCTGCGCTTTTCTCCAAGATTCCTCGCTTGTATGTTTTCCCTTCTGAAGCAATAGTTCGCCTCGATTTTCCGGAGTTGGATACCTCTGTTTGGGGGGTTAGCTTTGGTTCTCTTTATCAGGAGACGACACTCTTGCCGGACATAGGTACTGAGCAAGCGACTCTCCGCTATGACGGCAGCGGATTCCCGGTAAATGATCAGAAAGAAGAACCTCTGACAAATAAAATTGGACTGGTACATGGTGAGCTCATAGCCGGTTCCAGTGCGGCAGGGGTCTACAATTCCTTACCCTCACAGAGGATCAGAGAGAACCGTCTGGATTACCTAGCTCTGGGGCATATACATAAGGCCAGCGAATTACCTCAAGGTGATCGAATTGACAGCCGCAACACTATGGCGCTGTACCCCGGCAGTCCGCAAGGACTTTCTTTCAACGAAGCGGGAGCGAGACAGGCTTTGATTGTAGAACTGGATAATTCCGAGATCCTCAGCGTTTCCTCATTGCCTTCGTCTTCGCGCATGTTTATTGATCTGAACACTGAGATTAACAGCTCACAATCAGACCAGGAGATTATCGACCAGATTGTTGCAGAGGTAAGAGAGATTGATCCTGTCGATTATCGTCGTCACTCATACAAAATACATCTCAGGGGAGAGGCTCCATCCGACTTGAAGGTAAAGCGTCTGGAGTCCGGCCTGCGCGAGGAAATCGGTCATGTAAACCTGCTTGATGAATTGCGCCCCGCAGAGAATATTAAAGAGCTGGGAGAAGAGCAGACTCTGCGCGGACTATTTGTGCGAAAGATGCTGGCCGCAGCGGAAGAAAGCGATAATGAAGACACCGAGTATGATTTGCAGCAAGCCCTGAGACTGGGTCTGGCAGCTTTCAGGGGGGAGGCAATTGACGATGTTTATTAAAAGAGTTGAAATAGGCAGGTTCGGCAATCTGAAAAACTTCACACTTGATTTCAAGCCTGCGGCAAATCTGATAGTAGCTCCGAATGAATGGGGCAAAAGCACCCTGATCGATTTTATTTTTGCCATGTTTTACGGCATGGACCGCAATCATGCTGACGTGAGACGAAGCAATCGCTCGCGCAATATGCCTTGGGGTCAGGACAGTATGAATGGCGCTTTACTTTTTGAAGCTGAAGGTATTGATTATCGTGTAACAGGCGAGTTTGGCACGCAGCCGCGCATGGACCGCATAATCCTCACTGATGAAAAGCTGGGCAAAAGTTATGAAATTGAAGGAGATGATCCTTTAGGCAGAAGATTTTTTGGACTGGGAGAGCACTCCTTCAATCAGTCCGTGTATGTGCAGCAAATGTCCTTAGCTCTTAATGTGAAAGATGATCAAAAAGGTGAACTGCTTCACCAGCTGGCCAGCCTTGGCACAGCAGGAACAACCGAAATATCCTCTGTTGCAGTGACTTCCCATCTGAATGAGGCTGTACTCTCACTTAACAGCAGCAGGCGGGCTAATGCCGTAATCCCTAAGCTGGAAGATGAGCGCCTTCAACTGCGCGATTTACTTCTTGCTGCGCGCTCGAGAGAGGAACAAGAGGCGGAAGAGCTGCTTGAACTGCGTGCTTTGGAAGCTGACGTTAAGCAATGGGAAGAACATGTGTTGGACAGTGAGCTGAAATTAGAGAAGACGAAATACTTGATGCAACTACAGGATCTGCAGGGAAGAGTAAGACAAGAGCAGACGATCAAGAGGCAGCAAGAGCAAAATAAGGAGCAGTTAGAGCGAGTTGAGAGTCTGGAGCCATCTGTAGCCAGCGATGGTTTTCTCAACCTGGAAGGGGAGATAAAACGACTACAGATCGAGAGCGCGGCCTTGGATAATGAGGGCAAGAATCTAGAGTCAGAGCGCACTGCTATGCAAAGTCAGCTCAGTCAGGCCTTTGTTGACAGCAGGAACCTCGGCACAGCCGCTGCTGGTGGAGCCGGGGAAACAGCTGTTGCTGATGTAGACGATACGGCTGCAGGCACAGCAGCAGTCGAAGCGGGGATAACAGCCACTGCCGCCGGAGCTTCCGAAACGATTGCCGTTGGAGTCGACGGTACAGGAGCTGCCATAATAGATGAAGAGGGTGTTACCGTTGAAGCGGAAGCTAGACGGTCAGGGGTAGTATTGAGCTTCAACGAAAGGCGTCAAGAACTGCGCCGACAGGAACAGACATGCGATAAAGAATTACGCAGTGCTTATGCGCGTCAGCAGCAAAAGGCTATGAATCTAACGACGGCCAAAACACAACTGGAAGAGACTACAGTCCCGCAGACCGAGACAAAGGAAAGGTCGTACAGAGTTCGTGGTTTTGTCCTCACAGCTTTGGGCGTGATATTGGCCGTCGTCCTCGGCAGTCTATGGCATCCTGCCGCCTTTGGTCTTGCTCTGATTGCCGCCCCGGGATATTATTTTTTCTGGAAGTCAACAAGCCTGGCTTCTGAGCGCATATTAATTGATCTAAAACGCACAGAGTTGGAGAGCAAACTGGAAGTTACCCGGGCTGAGCTAGATGAAATAAACGATGAAGTCGCTAAGCTGGAAGATCAGCTTTCACAGTTGGGGCAGGAACAAAATGATCTGGAGGATGAAGAAGGTCAGATTCGAGAACGTCAGCAAGAAGCAAAATTGCGGGAGGAAAGCTATCGCAAGAATTATGACAGTTATTTAGAACGCAGATCAAAATTTTGCGATGAGATTGATATATTTATGGGTCAATATCCATATTTGAATACGGGGGACATCGTAGAGAAGATAAAAACCGCACAGAAATTGCCGGGTAGAAGTGAGCTGCAATATTCAGCCTACAAGTTGACCACTACATATGTTGCCGGATCGTTTGAAGTAGAGGATGCCAATAGACGCCGTTATGAAAATGCACTTCGGTTGTTCAAGCAATTTGGCGATAGTTTTTTTGAATTAATGAGCCATATGAAGAGTTTGCAACAAGGTAAAGAACAACTGCGTGAACAGTTGCGTATTTTAAGTTCGGAGCAGGGCGGTGAACTGCTTTTGCCTAGTCAGAGCAGACAATTGCTGCTGGACAAAGGAGTCAAGCAGGGTTGGCCAGCAAATGATGGTGCCGTTGCTATGGCGATTGATGAAGAAGATTATCCGCATGACCTCAGTAGATCTGTCTCTATTCGCAAAGAGAAGCTGAAGTCTGATCAAGACAATCACTACCAGGTTTTTAGCGAGTACAACAAGAAGCAGGCTCATGTGTCTTTCGCATATCGCAATACTGAGCGCTCGGAGAGCATTGAGCACCGCTTAAAGGAAGTGGAAGAAAGGATTAAAAAGGCCGAAACACGGCTTCGCCAACTGGGGTTGGCACAAAAGTATCTGGGCGAGGCTGATGAAGAAATGCGCCGCAATTTTAGTCCGGTTCTGAGAGAATTGACAGCAAAGTATCTGGATAAGCTAACCTTGGGCCGTTATGATGATGTCCTCATTGACACAGATATGAAGTTGCAGTTGCATACGACGGGCGAGACTCAGTTCAGAGAAGCAGAGTTCATGAGCGGCGGCTGCTATGACCAGGTATATCTGGCTCTGCGCTTGGCTTTGTCTGAGCTAATCACACAGGGAGAAAGCCCACCATTGATTCTGGACGATGTGCTGGTACAGTTTGATGATGAACGCATGCAAGCTGCTTTGACATTATTGGCGGAGTTAAGTAGAGAAGAGTCTGTCAGAGACAGGTTGGGGGAGTCCCGCCAAGTTCTGCTGTTCTCATGTCATGACATAATTGCAACATCTGCCGAAATTGTGGGCGGTTTCGATATCCAAAGGATGTAGGATCAAGTATAAGCGAACAATAAAATCAAACTCAAATATGGTCTCGAAGACAAACCACCTCTTTTTGATACGCTTCTTTACGGATTACAGTGGTTAGCCATATCCTTACCAACGATTATCTAGGAATGGATGTCAGGAGGGTCGCAAACTCTCCTCTCCAATCTTTATTCCGGCTTGGATTTTAGATTTTCCCTGGATATCGGCGTACTAATTTCTTTTTTGGTCTGCTTTGTCGTTGGAACAATTACTATCCTGATTATGGAACACTTTGTCTTCAGGAAAGAGAACAGAGGGGAAAAATACACTGGCTCGATGTCGTTAGAAGCTTAATCTTACCTCAATATCTGGGGCAGCTGATTGATGCTCGACGTCGTTAAAAGCTTGATCCGTCTATAATCCAGAGAGAACAAATGTAGCCTCGATGTCGTCAGAAGCTTGATCTCACCTCAATATCTGGGCAGCAGACGCTACTGTATCTTAGGTTCTAGTTTCATGCCCTTTTTTATCTGCGCATAAAACTATGATAACTTGTGTATGAGTGGATGCAGAATCTGCTCAAGAGAAATTAATTAATAGTAGCAATAGGAGGTGTTTGAAATGCTTTGGAATATTATTGT
>DUPE01000237.1 GCA_012838475.1 Clostridiaceae bacterium | reverse complement strand
GGTTTCACTTGTTCCGGAGCGGGACTCTGACTTGATCTCTCCGTTGTTTTCATCTCGAGTTCAGGTGCGGTTCCTTCCGCCTCAGCCTCGATATATTTGGACAATTTCATCGCCGGCCAAGTACCTTCATTAAGCTCTTTCGCCAGGAGTTGTCTTTTAACCTTTCTGGTTGTAGATATCGGCAGTGGCTTCAGACTGACTAGTACGTTGGATATGGCTGAAGAGGGAGGTAATTTGATTAACTTGGCTTTGAGAAGCTGATCCAGCTCTGCCATATCGACGTCCGGTGCCAGCTCCAGTACCAGGTTGGCATATTCATTAACGCCGTCGGAGACGCCGACAACGTTCAGTTGCTGTACTCCGGGCAAGTCCTGAAAGATAGCTTCTACCGTATCCGGGTAGATGTTCTCGCCAGAAGGGCTGATAATCACTTCCTTGAGCCTGCCGTCAATGAAGATCGCACCATCTTCGATCCTGCCTGTATCGCCTGTCTCAAACCAATTGTCCCCCGTATAATCCCTCGGAAGATACTCTCCGCCTTTAAGCACACCGGTGTGCAGACAGCCTCCACGTAAAAGAATCTCTCCGTCAGGAGAAATCATGGTTCCTTCCGGCTCGAAGGGTTTACCCACATTACCGTTCAGACGAACTGTGACATCTTCGTCATTACAGACTGAGATTACGCCGGCTTCTGTCAGGCCATAACCATTGACAAAGTAATAGCCTAAGCCATTCAATACTTCTAATGTTCTGGGGGGGATATAGCCGCCACCGCTGACACATAGGTAGATATCGTCACCCAATAGCTGCTTTCTGATAGATTTTAGTTTGTTCGCCAGGAAGAAGGGGAGTTTCTTGCCTGCGGCTTTAGCTTGCAGATTGGAATCAATCAATTTCTCAAAGGCTTTCAGCGTGCTCTCACCTTCTGTCTGACGAATACGGCGATACAGTCCCTTCACTAAAGCGTTCCAGAACAAGGGAATACAGATTACCTGTGTTATCTGATGTTTTTTACAACTATCGAGCACAACCTCAGGAGCCAGGCTGGGAATAAAGACTAGAGTGTTGCCCCTCAATAATGTGAACAAAAAAACCGCCATCAAACCAAAGACATGATGAAATGGCAAGAAAGCAATGCACTTTTCAACAACATCTGCTCTCGTCCAACGATCAGTATCCTCTGCCAACTTGGGCAGACATCCCGCCATTTGACAGATGCTGGCACTATCATGTGAGAACAGGCGGGAATCGCCGGTAGTTCCGCTTGTACAGAGGACGACTTGATCGCCCCAGGCATTGTCGGCAAACTCACCGGCTTCTTCGATCAGGGAGGAAGCAGGAAGGTAAGCTATATCTTCTTTAAGTTTTTCTGAGATCAAAGTCTCTGTTCCAGCCTGCGCCATCAGATTGATCGTAGTGTCTAAATCATCACCGTAATTCAGCAAGATGACATTATGACCTGACGCGAGAATCGCCCAGAACATAATACAAAACTCAGGACCGTTGGGCAGTTTCAAGGCTATATATGACTCTGCAGGATTAATCTGATCTCTGATCTTCTGAGCGCTGCCTTTTACCTTGCGATAAAATTCTTCATAAGAGATTTTGACCAGTTGATCGCCTTCATAATACTCAAATATCTCTCTGCCTTGACCACTTTGCAAGATCACAGAGAACAAGTCCCGAAAATTCTTTGCTGCGATAGTCCCTTGCATAATTTGTTGTTGCCTGTTATCCATAAATAACACCTCTCACATAATCTCTCTTAACCTACCCGGATTGTTGATACTAAGAATAACTGCTTATATCTAGAATCAAAGATAACAAAATCACCATAGAATATAGCATCATAATCCGAGGCAACGCGCTTCTCCTCAGTAGGCGTTACTCAGTTAGCAGAGTCTTCTCATCCCTGTGGATGGTCGTTCAAGTAGTCCATATTAACTTTGGCCCAAAGACCAGGTGAGCCTCCGGTATGGACGAATAAAACAGTATCTGCGGCAGTTGCTTCCTGCTCTACAAAATTCAGATAAGCCCTGGCTGCCTTACCTGAATAGCAAGGATCAAGAAAGATCGCTTCAGCGGTGGCAAAAGTCCTGATAGCCTCGTATGTCCCGGCATCCGGAATATTGTAGCCTAGACCGCTATACGGATCCTCTTCAGGACCATGATCAATAATGAAATCATCTTCGGTAATCTCGATATCAGTACGCCCCAATAGTTCTGCTGCCGCCCTGCTGTACTCTAACGTTAACTCAGTCATCTCCATCTTGCCCGGAGGAAAGACCGGAATACCATGAATCTTTAGATCATCAAGACCAAACATCTTAGCTCCCAGCACTATGCCTGCCAGAGTTCCTGTTGATCCTACTGCGACAAATAGATGTGTGGGCGCAATTTTCTTAGTCTGGATCTGTTCTGCCAACTCCCGCATCATCACAACATAACCAAGAGTACCCAGAGCATTGCTGCCGCCCATCGGTATTATAAACACCTTGTGACCTTGTGCTTCATACTCTTGCACGATCTCTTCGACTTTTTCGTTTCTTAATGACGGCTTGACAAAACGCACATCCGAACCCAGCAGATTATCCAAAACAAGATTGCCGCTCAGTTCATCCGGCTCTCTGCCATCAAGCACCAAAATACTCTTCAGACCATAGCTGGCAGCCACTGCGGCAGTCAGCCTGCCGTGGTTGGTCTGAGCCCCGCCAAATGTCAGCAGAGTGTCAGCACCTGCTTCCAGTGCAGCGCATAAATGGTATTCAAGTTTCCTGATCTTGTTACCGCCCAGAGCTACATCAGTTAAATCATCCCTTTTAATCCACAGAGACGGATGCATGAATTTCTGCCCTAAACGGGATAATTGCTGCAGCGGTGTGGGGAAGTAGCCCAGATGAATTCTTCGTTCCAATACCTCTTCATTGCACTTAGCCACTAAATTTCTCCTTTTGGTCGGGTGTGAGTTTGCAACTCCAAAACGCGCATGGCTCTAATAACTACATGAAAAACCGATTTCAAAACTTCTCATGATTATATCACGGATGGGGTAAATTATTGAAAACTTCTTGTAAATATAGATAAGATGCACTTGTTTGCTTTTCGTTATAATTGACAAATAATAACAATCACCGGAGCAGCTATACTAACTATCAACGGAGCAGCTATACTAACGATCACCGGAGTAACAAAATATCGGCCTCCGGAGCAGCTATACAAACGATCATCGAAGCAGTTATAAAAACGATCAACGGAGCAGCCATACTAACGATCACCGGAGTAACAAAATATCGGCCTCCGGAGCAGCTATACAAACGATCACATGAGCAGATACAATAACAATTC
>DUPE01000035.1 GCA_012838475.1 Clostridiaceae bacterium | reverse complement strand
GGCATAATCGTGTAGCAGGCCTGCCACTGCAGCTCTTCTTAAATCAACTTTATGAATTTTTGCCAGATGAATAGAATATTGCATCACATTTAGCCCGTGAACTCTTCTTTTTTGACTGAGAAGCGGCCACTGTGTTTGCTCCAGTTTCTGCAAATATAACCAGTCTGAGCTTAAGCCGGATAAATCAGAAGCAAAGGCATAAATCTTATTATCGTTGATAAAAGAAGCAACTGAAGGCGGTAACAGATGGTCCGCGCTCTCCCCTCCCAACAGTGCTTCTCTGACTTTTGTACTCGAAATGGGAATGGGCTCCATCTGTAATATTTCTATCCTGGTATTATACTGTCTACTGATCTTTTGGGCCTGATCATTAATTTCTTTAATCTGAGCAGGGTTTCTTACCGCAACGACTAGACCGACTTCTTTCAGTAGCTGCTCGTATTTGTACCATTTATGAATGGCTAGCAAAGAATCGGAACCGATCAGAAGATCAATTGTCAGTGCGTCAGTAGCTGCAGCCGCTTTCAAACGACCAACTGTGTCTACAGTATAGCTTATTCCCGGATATACGATCTCCTCGTCAGAGAGGAGGATTCCCTCGTCATGATCTTGCAGAGCGAGGCGGCAGGTTTCATAACGATAAGCTGCCAATGATGCTTGCAGGTTTTTGTGTGGCGATAAACCTGTGGGCATGACAATCAGCTGCTCATATTTTCCAAGTGCCCAGCAAGAATTAATCATCTCAAGATGAGCGAGATGAAAAGGATCAAAGGCACCACCAAACAGTGCTACTCTCACAATCTCACTCCACAAATCCCTTGCCGATGTCGCGACGGAAGGCACAATTATCAAAGCCTATTTTAGCTACTTCCAAATAGGCCTTATTAATTGCCTGCGACAGAGTTTTAGCTTGAGCCGATACAGCGAGTACCCGGCCCCCCGAGGTAAAAAATTTATTGTCTTTTTTTACCGTGCCGGCATGATAGACATAAACATCTTCAACTGAATCCAGACCGCTTATCTCACAACCGGTTTCATACTTGCCCGGATAACCTCCGGAGGCCATGATCACGACACAGCTTGCTTCGTTACTTATCGCCAGGCGATGTTTATGCAAATCACCGTCTACACAAGCTTTAAGAAGTGTATAGAGATCATTGTTAATTAAGGGCAGTACTGCCTGTGTTTCGGGATCGCCAAAGCGTGCGTTGAATTCGATAACATAAGGTCCCTTTTCGGTCAACATCAGACCTGCATAGAGTATGCCGCGAAAAGGCGTGCCATTTGCCGCCATTTCCCGGATTACAGGTTGGAGAATAGTTTCTATGATCTGCTGTTGCAGATCAGCGGACATTTCCGGAACCGGGGCAATGACACCCATACCACCGGTGTTTTCGCCGGTATCCCCTTCCCCTATTCGCTTGTGATCTCTGGAACTGGGCAGGGCTAGCAAGTTCTCACCGTCACAGAAACACATTAAAGTAACTTCAGGTCCGGTTAAAAATTCTTCAATCAGGATTCTGTCACCGGCGCGACCAAATTTGCGTTCCTGCATAATATCTGTAATGGCCTTAGAGGCAGATTTTTCATTTGAGCAAATTATAACTCCTTTGCCCTGTGCAAGACCTTCTGCTTTTATGACAAGAGGAAAAGAACACCTATTTAAGCTGGAAAGTGCCTCAGTATCATTCTTATAGATAGCTGCCTCAGCTGTTGGGATATGTAATTTGTTCATCAATTCTTTGGCGAATACTTTGCTTGATTCAAGACGGGCTGCCGCAGCCGAGGGACCAAAAGCCTTAATACCTTTAGCGGTAAGTTTGTCAACTAGTCCTAAAGCCAGCGGATCGTCCGGCGTTACTACAACGAAATCACAAGCTAAACTCTGAGCGAGATCTACCTGATCGGCAATATCTGTGGCAGAAATTTGATGGCAGGTAGCCAGCTCGGAAATACCGCCGTTGCCGGGAGCGGCGTGCAGCTCCGCAATAGTATTGCTCTGCGACAGTGCTTTAACTATCGCATGTTCGCGTCCTCCACCGCCTACTACTAATACAATATCTTTAGCCTGGGACATCTCTTCTCCTCTGACAATTAGTTCAGTCGGCTTGATCAGCCAATCTCATTAATGGCGGAAGTGCCTAACGCCCGTCATCACCATGGGCAAGCCGTGCGCATCGCAGAATTCAACGCTCTCGTTGTCCTTTAAAGAACCACCGGGCTGAATAATCGCTTCTACGCCGGCTTTATATGCTTCTTCAACTGTATCCGGAAATGGGAAGAAGGCGTCTGAACCCATTACGGAGCCCACTGCCTTCCCGCCTGCTTGTGCTATTGCTATTTTTGCGGCCTGAACCCTGTTCATTTGGCCGGCGCCGATTCCAATCGTAGCCTTGTCTTTAACCAGGACGATAGCATTGGATTTTACATGTTTGACGACTTTCATGGCGAAGAGCAAATCATCTCGTTGAGCGACATCAGGTTGAACTCTGGTTGGAATATGCCAGTTCTGATCGTCAGCGTTATCTGCATCTTGAACCAGCAAACCTCCGAGAATGTCCTTGAGCATACGCTCGTTTGTGCCTGCCATGATATTAGGCAGTTTCATTAAGCGGAGATTGGCCTTTTGGGTGAGGATCTGTATAGCTTCGTCTGAGAAGTCAGGTGCCACTACAACTTCCAGAAAGATCTTATTCATTTTTAGAGCTACATCGGCTTCGACTTTTCGATTTGCAGCTATTATGCCGCCAAATATTGACACCGGATCGCTGTCGTAGGCTTTGTCCCAGGCTTGATCGAGATTTTCCCCTAGTCCTGCTCCGCAAGGATTAGCGTGTTTAACGGCTACTACACAGGGTTGATCAAACTCTCTTAGCAAAGCAAGAGCTGCGTCGGTATCTGCGATGTTGTTATAAGATAATTCCTTGCCGCTTAGCTGTTCTGCGTTAGTTAATGAACCCGGTACGGGTATGGCCGAGCGATAATAATCTGCTGTTTGCTGCGGATTTTCTCCATAGCGCAGTTTGGCTATGTGCATATAGCTGGAAGTGAAATTTTTGCCTGTGACGAGGGCGGGGGCATCAGGGTCGGCATTAGCCCGCAGCCATTTGGCAATGACAGAGTCGTAAGCGGCGGTATGTTCAAAGACTTTTAGAGCTAATTCATAGCGTAAGGATGCATCTGTATCCCCCTTCTCTTGAAGCTGGGCAATTACGCGATTATAATCATCAGGTTCACAGATAACAGTGACATCCTGATAATTTTTTGCTGCTGCCCGCAGCATCGATGGTCCTCCGATGTCTATCTGCTCTATGCAATCCTGTTTGCTTTTGTCATGCTGGCAGATGGTATCTAGAAAGGGATAGAGATTGACCGCAATAATATCTATCGTTTTCATATCATATTTTTCCATTTGCGCGATGTGGTCAGGAAGATTACGGCGTCCAAGAATAGGTCCAAAGATCAACGGGTGAAGAGTTTTCACTCTTCCATCCAGACATTCGGGGAATTTCGTCACATCCTCAACCGGCACAACAGGAATACCGGCCTTCTCAAGATAAACGGCGGTTCCGCCGGTGGAGATAATCTCATACCCCAGGTCCTTCAATTGTCGCGCGAAAACATCGCTGCCCTTTTTGTCTGATACGCTGATCAACGCTCTTTTCATAGAATCCTCCCGTATTTTTATAAGCCGGCGGCAAACGGTGCTGTGCCGACTTTTTTAGCTAATGCAAATTCTTGAATCACTTGTGGCAAAATTACTCTTTCGGCTTCAAGCATCACTCTTGTCTGTAAACTTTCCGCTGTATCATCGGAAAATACTTTTACTTCCTTTTGCAACAATATTTTTCCTTTGTCGTATTCTTCATTAACAGTGTGCACAGTAGCACCGGTGGTCTGTTCTCCTGCTGCGAGTACTGCTTCATGCGGTCTTATGCCGTACATTCCGACACCGCCATGTTTAGGCAGAAGCGCCGGATGAATATTAATAATTTTATCAGGGAAAGCGCGTATAATTTCATGGTTGATCTTTTGTAGATATCCGGCTAAAACAATCATATCAGTCTGATCTTCGGCGAGTTGAGCTAATAAAGCTTCAGTATCGGAACTATCAGAATTAACAAATATTGAGACCGGTATCCGGTGTTTAATGGCACGCTGTTCAGCGAGGGTGCCTGTTTTTGACGCCACTACTCTGGCGATCTTCACATCCTTTAGATCACCACTTTGGATATCGTCAATAATATTTTGCAGATTACTGCCGCCGCCTGATACAAAAATTGCAATTCTAAGCATTTAATATATCCTGGAGTTTGGTGTCTTTCTTCATTACTGCATCCGCCATTTCCTTTTTGGTCTGTCTAAGTTTCGAGCGCAAATCTGTTGAGGCTCCGCCCAATATCTGGATTGCAAGCAAGGCAGCGTTTTTTGCCCCATCAATCGCTACGACAGCGACCGGGACGCCGGGAGGCATTTGTACCATAGCATAAAGTGCATCCAGTCCATTGAGAGCTCCGCCGGCAATGGGCAACCCTATAACAGGCAGGATAGTATGAGCAGCTATCACACCGGCCAGATGAGCGGCCAGGCCAGCAGCAGCAATAATAGCCCCGTACCCTTCCTTTTCTGCACCTTGTGCCAGCTCTGCGGCCAGGTCGGGTGTTCGATGTGCTGAACAAACTCGGGCGGAATATGGGACGCCATACTCTTCTAAGGTGTCCAGACAGGGTTTAAGTTTTGGCAGATCAGAATCGCTGCCCATGATCACGAGAACTTTTTGCATTATATACCTCCGCTGTTATTTTTTTATTTGATCACCTGCTAAGTAAGAATAAATAAAATCATCAATTTCACCATCCATCACAGCTTCGATATCAGAGGTCTCCTGACCGGTGCGATGGTCTTTTACCATTGTATAGGGACAAAACACATAAGATCTGATCTGGCTACCCCATGCTATGTCCAACATATCACCTTTCAAATCTTCTATCCGATCCATATGTTTTTGTTTGGCCAAAGTATATAGTTTGGCCTTCAGCATTTTCAAGGCGGTCTCTCTGTTTTGCATCTGAGAACGCTCGTTCTGGCAGGAAACAACAAGGCCTGTGGGCAAATGTGTCATCCGTACAGCAGAAGAGGTTTTATTTACATGCTGACCGCCTGCTCCTGATGCACGGAAAACATCTACCTTCAGGTCATCGGGTTTAATATCGATTTCGATTGAATCATCGAGTTCAGGTAGTACTTCCATTGAAGCAAAAGAAGTATGTCTGCGGCCGGAAGAATCAAATGGCGAGATCCGTACAAGACGGTGAACGCCGTGTTCGGAACGTAGATAACCATAGGCGTTGGTCCCGGTCACCTTAAAGGTTACGCTTTTAATTCCGGCTTCATCGCCATCAATTAAATCTAGTAATTTTAGCTCATAGTTGTTATTTTCCGCCCAGCGCGAATACATGCGAAAAAGCATTTCCACCCAATCTTGAGATTCTGTTCCTCCTGCTCCGGCATGTAGCGTCACGATAGCATTAGAGCCATCATTTTCATCTGTCAGGAGAGTACGCAATTTCATATGCTCAAAATCACGCTCCCAGCTCTTCAGAAGAGTCGAAATCTCTAAGATGACACCCTTGTCTTCCTCTTCCTGACCAAGTTCGCTTAAGATTTGCAAATCGTCCAAGGCAATAGTTAACCGTTGATATTCCTCAGACTTGTTGTTGATGGCACTGATCCGTTGCTGAATCGTGCGAGCGCGATCCGTATCCGCCCAAAAATCCGGATCTGCAGTGCTGAGTGTCAGTCCTTTAAGCTCTTCTTGTTCCTTGTCAAGATTTAAAGCGCGTTCCAGATCTTGTAGTTCTTCTTTATGACTATTGATTGTGCTAATAAATTGTTCAAATTCCAGCATTTTAGTGTCCTTTCTGATTGCGCGGTCAAGTCAACGTACACAAATCTGTCAAACACAAACCGGTCAGAGCTCTCTTTCTCGAATAACCCCCGTATGTAATAGATACATTAAGGCATTAAGTCGTCCGGATGCCAACTCTCTAAGCGCATAAGAAAAACCAATAATCAGACTGGAGGCCCAGGTTGAAGAAGCAAAGGAACCAGCTATGGCCGAAGCAAAATAACGGAGCAGGAAAACTATGGAGATAACACCGGCAGCAATGAATACCTTACGTTTTTTGGTCAGGCGCCAACTTTGCTTAAGCGCATCAGGCAAAGACCTACGGCCAAGCACAATTTCTACAGGAGTATAGTAGAACATTGACATGAAAATAAAATAAGGGATCATCAAAAAAACTGAAGAAATTACATAGATTCCGCTGCTGATGACAGCAAAAATAAATAAAGGGAATATTTTCTTTATGACATCAGGCAAAGCAGAACGAGTCTCTTTATTTATCGTCTTATTGATGTAAGTGATGGAGTAGCTAAGAGACAAGATAAAGCCTGTGAAGGAGATTAAAGCATATATTCCGAGATAAAGTAAAAATTTGCTGCTAATCTTAGGCAAGGGAGCTGCAGGCTCTAAGAACAAATAAAGTAACTCAGAGAGAATCTTTGAAAAGGGATCTTGTCCATTAAAGCTGAGCAAGAAAGCGGAATAGCAGGCAAACAGCGTTAGAAACCAAGCCTGAACATGTCGTTCAGGCTCCAAGTCGTAAATCTTATAGGCGTTAAATATACTAAATCTTTTCATCCATTCTCCATGAGGCATTCAGTGACTATTCAAGCCTAGCATAAGGAGGCTAAAAGGTCATTTGTCTAAAATGCTGATATTTCGTATCCCATGCACACGGCGCAAGCGAGTGATCAGTTCAGTTGGGGTGTCTTTCATAGAACCATCATCCAATGTTACTAGTATTGTAGATAATCCCTTAATAGCAGAATTTTGGTGCAAATTGACTATTCGTGCGCCACTACGGGAAATAACCTCTATGGTAGCAGGAAAGACTCCCGGAAAATTTTCTATCTGCAATATTAATGAGTAGATGCTGCCACCTTTAGTTTCATCAAAGGGTCTAACTGCGTCCCTATATTTATAGAAGGCACTGCGACTTAGCTTGACCTGCTGAACGGCGCTGTTAACAGAGTATACTTCGCCTGAATCCAGCAGATTTTTGACTGCAATCACCTTACGGAACACCTCCGGCAAGACGTCAGCCTTGACTATCAAATACTCATCTTTCTTCATCATACTGCTCCAATAATAATGATTCATTATTTAAGAATCGAACGAATTTTGCCAGCGCCCTGCCCCGGTGACTGATTTTATTTTTCTCTTCCGGCAGCATCTCCGCAGTCGTAACGCCGAGTTCGGGAATATAAAAGACCGGGTCATAACCAAAGCCATTGCTCCCTTTTTTTTCATCCAGAATTAAACCCTTTATTTGCCCTGAGAAATAATGCACATCACCATCTATATAACAAAGTTCACAGTGAAAGGTGGCGGTCCATTGATCCCTGGGATATGGCTGAAGCAGCTTCCATATGGCTTCAATCTTATCAGCATAGCTACTTTCTATGCCGGCAAATCTGGCGGTGTGAAGGCCAGGAGCTCCATCCAAAAGATCAATAGACAAACCTGTATCATCAGCAAGGACTGGACACTGACAGAAATCGTAGAGGGTTTTTGCCTTAATATAAGCGTTCTCGCGGTAGCTGTTGCCTGTTTCTGCGATATCGCCCGTAAAACCTGTTTCAGACATGCTGATGAGAGCATAACCGTGCGGTTGTAATATAGTTTTCAATTCACAAAATTTATCTTCATTATGCGTAGCTAATACAATTCTTTTCATCTTTTCTCCCTGACCTATAACTGCAGTCTGTCACATAGATTAAAGGCAGCAAGCTTTAAATCCAAATCTGTTATTGGGTTTGAGAAGCCTGCATGAGTCAACTGATCACCAGTTGCAGTATCTCCAGCCAAGAGCTGCGACAAGGCACCTCCAAGTTTGCGTGCCCCTTTATTGGAAAAGGGTTTGAACAACCAAACTCTAATATATGCTCTGGCACTGGTTAAATGCTGCAGAGGCCTGAGAAACAGACTAGGCCGTAAAAGAAAACCGTATCCTGCAAGGAAGTTTGCTGAATCATCCCAGGGTGAGCCGGCCAAGCCGGAACGCAATTCCTCTCTGGTCCAGATTTCTGCCAGCTTACGCCCGTCAGGAGCGGCAAGGGATATAGCTTCCTGCTCAAACAGCGTTATTGCAGCAGCCTCCATCATATTTTGCAGACATTCCGTCAGGC
>DUPE01000062.1 GCA_012838475.1 Clostridiaceae bacterium | reverse complement strand
TGCGAGACGGTGGATACCAGCGATTCGTCGGTGGTCTATATCAATACCGCGAAGACCCCTCTCCCCAACATCCCGGGGGTAATTAAAGCAAACCATAATCGCACGGACGACCCGCTTGGCGCAGATGCTGATACTTTAACGCGAGTTGTGGTGTCACAGGGGTACTCTGAGTTAGAATCTTTAATTGTTCATACGGGAACCAGTCCATCAAACACGACCGTGCTTCTAAAGAATGCTTCAGACAGCTATACCTCCGGACTGACCTTTAACGCTAACTCACTTACCTATACGCTCGCTGCACAGCTGGACACGCTCACGCAACTGAGGTTTCGTCCAGTTGTAGCGGAAAGCGGCGCAACGGCAACAATATATTATTTGGATGATCAATTCAAAGATATCACATGGACTAGTGGAAGTTCCAAATGGGCTAACTGCCTGACGGCAGGACGAAACGTATTTACCATCGTGGTAACGCCACCGGCTGGCTCCCTCAATCAACCCTTGACGTACACCTTCATCATAGACTGTGTGCCTACACTTAGTGCTCTGAGCATTGGTAGCGGTGATACACTATTCTATCTGGACAAGACATTTGTAGCCTCCACGACAGATTACACGATTACAGTACCCAACGACTCATCTATGCTTGATGTAGACGCTACACCGAAAAGCAGCGACTATAGCATCAGGTATAATGGCAATGAATCCAGTACCGTGGACATTTCCTCAGTGGATAAGATTGAAATTACGGTTTCAGTTAGCTTAGATGAAAACCTTGTAAGCCAGATTTATCAAGTAAATCTTAATAGGGTCGACCAGATGGACTTTAGACTGTCAGTTCAACCTGAAGATGCAGTCATTCGCGTATACGACCAAAATGGTGCTACAGTCAAAGCCAATACTGACGGTAGTTTTAGTGGCATGTTTGGATCCTATGACTATAGCTATACCGTAACAAAGTATGGTCATATTGCTAAGACAGGTTTGGTACCAAACAGCGGGGGGCTAGTCGAAATAGAGCTGGAAGAAGCAGCCGCTGATGGTTTATCAGAAGTCAGTGCCTACTGGAAAAACTTCCGCGGCAGTGACAACAACATGGCAATAACTGATGTGCATCTGCCGATTGAGGCAGAACATATCAATCTAAAATGGAATGCAAAACTGGGAACCGGTTGGTCTGCAGCACCTAGCGTGCAAATAATCGTGGATAACTCTCTTATCGTTATGTCAGCACAATCCATTTATAAATTAGATTTACAAACAGGAGCCACCCTGGCCAGCGGTAGCATGGCAGCCTCTCCAAACTTTGGTTATACTCCACCAACATATGCAGAGGGCATGATTTTTGCTCCGCTTACTAATGGAACAATACAAGCCTTCAATGCAAAGACATTGGAATCATTGTGGGTCTATCAGGATAATCTGAAAGGCCAGTCCTTAAGTCCTATTACTTATGATGATGGTTATATTTATACCGGGTTTTGGAACGGTGAAACCAGGAATGCTAATTTTGTCTGCCTCAGCATAACGGACGAAGATCCAACTTCAACTAATGAAGAAAAAATTGCCAGTTGGAAGCATACACAGGCAGGTGGCTTTTACTGGGCTGGTTCAGTAATTGTAGGCAACGCTGTTATTGTTGGAACGGATGATGGTGGCAGCGGATATGAAGGACCAGCGAAACTCTACTCATTTAATAAGTATACAGGAGAGATCATTAGCTCTCTCGATATCCTGGGAGATCAGCGCTCATCAATAGCTTATGAGAACAGCAGTGGCAAAATCTACTTTACCACCAAGAGCGGCTATCTCTACAGTGCTCATGTGGATCCCCGGACTGGAATAGTTTCCGGGCTCAAAGGAGTAGATCATCAGGAGCAGTGCACCAGCACACCTGTTGTGTATAAGGACAGAATTTACATGGGTACCGGTACTGGTATGACCACATCAGGTACTACGGGTAATTTAATCGTAACGGATGCTGACAGTCTCGAAAAACTATACGAGATTAGTTTGCTTGGACAGCCGCAGGCCAGCATGTTGCTTACAAACGCCTATGAAGAAGAGACGGGACACATCTATCTTTACACGACGTATAACGCTAAACCCGGTGGTATCTCCATGCTGAAGCTTGATCCAACAGCAACGACGGGAGCAGGTGCTGAGTTAATTGAGCTGTATGATGCTGCAGGATTTGAAGAGTTCTGTATTGCCAGCCTTATTTGCGGTCCTGACGGCACTTTGTATTATAAGAATGATTCTGCTAATGTCTTGGCTATTGGCCAGCCCGAAGCCAGAGGCGTTGTCAGACTGATCAATAGTATTGGCAAGGTTGATGCAGACAGTGGTTCTGCCATCACAATAGCCCGAAATGCATATGATTCCTTGCAAGAAGCTGAAAAGGCTGGAGTTGATAATTACTCTCTCTTGCAAGAAGCAGAAGCTGTATATGATGCGATTAGAGAAAAAATAGCTGCTGTAATAGATGCAATTGACGACATCGCCTCCGTACAATATGACGCAGCCTCCAAAAGAAAAATCGAGGATGCGCGAAATGCGTATGATGCGTTGAACACAATCGAGCAAAAGCATATTACGAATTATGCCGAACTTACAGATGCTGAAGCACAATATATCAGGCTGTATAATGCTCAGAAAGTAATCAATCTTATCGAGGCCATTGGAAATGTTAATGCCGGTAGTGAAAAATTAATAACTGCTGCACGTCGAGCCTATGATGCTCTATCCAATGCTGAAAAAGTCTTGGTGAGCAATTACTCCAAGTTAACAGCGTCCGAAAGAAGATTTGCTGCTCTTACAGAAGATGGCTCTGAGGATCCGGATGCGAAACCTGAAGGCACCGACAAGAATGAATCTAGGCCTACAGACGAGGAACCTAAGCCTACAGACAAGGATAAAGATAAAGATAAAGGTCAAGAAAGCAAGACAAAAGTGATTGGAGACGACGAGACGGAATCTACAAGTGATGAGGAAAAAAGAAGAACTACAATAGACGGCGTAGAATATACTGTTGCCGAAGATGCGGCGACACTAATGGAACGCATCAATGAGCTGGCAGGATTAGAAGGTGAGCCTGACGATGAAGACATCATCGACATCTATTTAGTCTACATCGCTTTAGAAGATGATGTAAAAGCACAAGTGTACAATTATGATGATCTGGAAGCCATGCTCAACAAGCTAGGCGTGGAAAACCACCACGATGAGAAAAACGGCATGGTAGCAGAGGGACTTGACTGGAATATTCGCCTTGTCGTGGAGGAAATTAACGAAGGTTCTTCATTTGACACATTTGACGGCAGCATCGGTGCCAATGACCTTGTTATGGTTTGGGATATTAAGCTTGTTGACATAATAACCGGTAATGATTTTCAACCGGATCTGCCCGTAAGATTAAGGGTCAAAGCCCCGAATATCAGTCAGTATGAGCAGATCCGCATTGCACATATCCTTGCAGACGGGAGAATTGAATACTACGATTGCACTGTTGAAGACGGCTATATTGTTTGGGAAACAAAGTCATTCTCCCCTTATGCCTTGATTGGCAATACGGGTGAAACACTCCGGGTATTAGCAGAAACATCTTCTGAAGAGGATACTTTGCCTACCGAAGACCCTGTAGCGACTGAACAAGAACCAAGCCAACCGACACCGACTTGGTTGAAGATTCTAATAGTTGCCCTGGCTGTTATTGGTGTAATAGCACTTGTTGCGGCTGTTCTCATCAATAGAAGAAGAAAAGACTAACAGATAACAGAACAACTAACACTATTCATTATTGGTGGTTGGGAGGCGACATTTTGTTGTCGCCTCCTTCCTGCCATGAGAAAGAAAAAATATGGAAGATGCTTTTGCCAAATGCCATCCGATAATTAATTTCATTTTCTTCATAGGTGCCATTATTATGGGGATGATATTTGTGCACCCGCTATTTCTTCTAATATCCATATTGACATCAGCACTGTATTATTTGCTGCTTGTGGGCAAGTACGGTTGGAAGTTCTTGTTTTTTATCCTCGTGGCTTTCTTAGCTTTAAGTGTTCTGAATCCAATCATCAACACCCGGGGAGATACTGTACTTTTCACTTATTTGAATAATCGCAGATTTACATTAGAAGCGTTGTTGTACGGCATTGCTACGGCAGGCATGTTTGTATCTGTGCTGTTATGGTTCGCTTGCTATAACCGTATTATGACCAGCGATAAATTTATCTATCTGTTCGGGAGCTATGTACCCGCCCTCTCCCTAATACTGTCCATGGTGCTTAGGTTGGTACCGAATTTTAAAATGAAGACTGCAACTATTATCGGGGCAAGAAGATGTGTGGGGAAATACCCAAAAAGCAGCATTCAAAAAGAGAAGATACAACACAGTATTGAAGTCCTTAACGTGCTCACTTCATGGGCACTTGAAGGAGCTGTAATTACTGCAGATTCCATGAAGAGTCGCGGTTATGGCAGCGGCGAAAGAAGCCGTTACTCTAGTTATCGTCTAAACAAGAGTGATGCCATCACATTTGTAAGCATGCTCTTGGGGCTAATCTTAGTTATTTGTGGTGCGCTGGCAGGTGGCACGCATTTTTCCTTCTACCCTATATCTGTACGTTTCAAAGCATCATGGTATACCATAATTTCGGTGATTGGATACATAATTTTTTTATTAACGCCTTCAGCAATACATATTAAGGAGAGTATTACGTGGCACATTTTAAGATCCAGAATCTGACTTTTTCATATCCCGGCTCGGAGAAAACAGCATTAGACAACATCTCGCTCTCCATTGAAAGAGGTCAATATATAACGATCTGTGGCAAAAGCGGCAGCGGGAAAACAACACTAATGCGTCATCTTAAAACTGTACTTACACCACATGGACAACGACAGGGAAACATATTCTTTGACGGAGAATCAATAACTGAGGTTAGTATGCGCGAGCAAAGTGCAAAGATTGGCTACGTCATGCAAAATCCTGATAATCAGGTAGTGGCCGACAAAGTATGGCATGAGCTAGCCTTCGGTTTGGAGAGTCTGGGCTGTGATCAGCGCACTATGAGGATAAGGGTTGCGGAAATGGCCAGCTACTTTGGCATTCAAACCTGGTTTCACAAAAACGTTTCCGAGCTTTCGGGGGGGCAGAAACAACTCCTTAATCTCGCATCTATCATGGCTATGCAACCTACCGTCTTGATACTTGACGAGCCTACCAGCCAACTTGATCCGATAGCAGCGGCGGATTTTCTTAATACTATCCGCAAGATTAATTTAGAGCTGGGAACCACAATAATACTCTCGGAACATCGTCTGGAAGAGGTATTTCCTGTCGCAGACAGGGTTGTTGTAATGGATCAGGGACATATCATTGCAGACGAAGAGCCACGAAAAATAGGAAATATTCTGCAACAGCAAAAAAGCGATATGCTGACTGCCCTTCCTTCACCGATGCAGATTTACTATAAAGTAGATAGCAATTTGCCTTGTCCACTGACAGTGCGGGAAGGACGGAGCTGGCTTTCAAATCACTTTGCAGGAAAAGAGATTAAAACACCGAAGCTACCGGACAAAGCAGATTATGTAGAGCCGGATCAGCCGATAGTGGAGATGAAAGAAATATGGTTTCGTTACGAAAAAGAATTACCGGATGTACTGCGAGACCTATCCTTAATGCTTGACAAAGGTGAATTGAGAGCAATAGTCGGAGGAAATGGAACCGGCAAGTCTACTATGCTTAAATCGCTTTGCGGCAATATCAGACCCTATCGGGGAAAGATACGGATAAACGGGAAAAAGCTTGAAAAATATAAGCCTGCTGAGTTATTTACAGGCTGTCTGGCAATGTTGCCGCAAGACCCTCAAAGCCTGTTTGTCAAAAAAACGGTAAGAGAAGATTTACTGGAAATGCTGTCTGACAGAAAGTTAACTAAAGAGGAGCAACAAATAGAAGTGGATGCTATTGCTGTCAGCTGCGAAATCTCCGACTTGTTGTCTTCTCACCCTTATGACCTTTCCGGAGGCGAACAGCAGAGAGCTGCCCTGGCTAAAGTGCTGCTTTGCCAGCCGCAAATTTTACTCCTGGATGAACCGACAAAGGGTATTGACAGCTTCTTCAAAATAAAACTTGCGGAAATTTTAAAAGATTTATGTAGTAAAGGTGTGACTATAATTATGGTCTCACACGATATAGAATTTTGCGCCAAATATGCTGACAACATATCAATGTTCTTCGATGGCGGAGTGGTCACCACCAACACAGTCGATCAATTCTTCTCACAAAACAGCTTTTATACCACAGCTGCAAATCGTATGAGCAGACATATATTTGAGGCTGCAGTAACAAATGAGGATGTAATAGAGTTATGCAAGATAAACAAATAAATAATATTAAGAAAGAAAAGAAGATACGATTGACGAGGCGAACGATCATAGCATCTTTGCTGATTACGATAGGAATACCGGTAACGATATATCTAGGTTGGCGTTTTGCAGAGAGACAGTATTACATCACGAGCATATTTATTATCATATATTCAATGATCCCTTTCTTTTTAGTTTTTGAAAAACGAAAGCCACAAGCTAGAGAACTGGTGATCATTTCGGTATTGTGTGTGATAGCAGTAGTTTCTAGAACCGCCTTTATTTGGGCTCCGCATTTTAAGCCAATG
>DUPE01000094.1 GCA_012838475.1 Clostridiaceae bacterium | reverse complement strand
CATTGCTGCAGTCACGGCAAGTCATGGTTTTGTCCTGATACATGATCTTCCTCCTTCCTCAAGTCATGGTTTCGGCATACAGACATGGCTTGAGGCGGGCGATTGGTTCAAAAAAAGGCACGACAAACCTAACCCAGCCAGCTCTATGCTTACGATTAAATAATTATATCATCATAAATTTTGAGGTGCAAATTCCCCTGATGTTTAAGCAACGGCTCTTATGGGTAGAATTGCTTTAAATAATGTAAGTCGTGAAAGGAGAAAGTCGTTCATGAGTATCGGCAAGGTCAAATGGTTTGATGCCGCCAAAGGCTACGGTTTCATTGAGGCAGACAAGGCGGAGGACATTTTTGTTCACTTCTCCGCAATTCAAGGAAATGGTTTTAAAAGTCTTACAAAGGGAGATACCGTCGATTTTGATCTTATGCAAAGTGATAAAGGTTTGCAAGCCAAGAATGTTATCCGCCTTAGAGAGGCATTCTGAGGAAGCTCCTTTGAGATCGGGAAAGCTGTAAACTGCTTCTTCATTTAAGTGTCAAAAGGATTAACGAATAATACTGTCGAATAAACATAACGGTAAAGGCGCTTCATTTAGGTGTAATCGTATCTCTATCATTAAAGTTATCTTAGAAGCCGGTTGTAATATCAAAGCAACAGATCATCGTTGATTAATGCATTTGAGAGGTGCTGTTTCCTTTGCCTCAAGATGTACTGATTGCACGATTCTTATCAAGAATAGGAGTAGAAGTGGTTAACCTTGTTGAGGAGGCTATCCACTCTTTTGCCGCTTTGGATTTGCTTCTGTATTATATGCAGAATATAACTGCGCATTGTACCGTTATAGTGCTGGCCGGAGCGGTCGAGAGGTCGGAAGCAGAGATCTCTGATGCAATGCAGGAGATGGTTACGGTAGGTATATTTGATTGTGAAGCATGTAATAATAGGAGTTCGATATACTCTCTAGCAGCGGATTCAACATGGCTTCCTGCTATACGGTCGCTGGTTGAGATGTATGAAACGGATATAAACTTTAGATTATGGCTGGTAGGAAAGCTGCTGCAGACATCAAACACAGGGCGTAAAGCCATCTGATTATCACTCCTGAGAAGAATACAGAAGAACACAATGAAGGGTGCGATCAGTCATGGGGAGACAAATCAATGTGCATTGCGGCAATATAAGCGTTACGGCAATTCTTAATGATTCAACAACCGCTCGGAAACTTTGGGACGTTCTTCCGATTGAAACGAAGGCTACCACCTGGGGTGGAGAAATTTATTTCACCATACCAGTAAATATGGATGAAGAGAATAGCAAAACAACAGTGAGTGCAGGTGATATCGCTTACTGGCCTCCAGGTCGCGCTTTTTGTATTTTTTTTGGAATTACACCAGCTAGTATAGGGGATGAAATACGTCCGGCCAGCCCCGTCAATATTATCGGCAGGATTGAAGGCGATCTCAAAATATTCAAAAATGTGATTACAGGAATGAGGGTCAGGATAACAAGATGCGATTAAAATTACTGATAGCTCCGGATTCATTCAAAGGCAGCTTATCTGCTATAGATGCGGCTATATGCTTGGAGAAGGGCATTAAAGCAACCTGCCCAAATGTCGATG
>DUPE01000053.1 GCA_012838475.1 Clostridiaceae bacterium | reverse complement strand
TGCTGATAGAAGACAAATCACGTCCCCGCTCCTCAAGCAGCTTCAGTACTTCTTTAACGATCAGATTTCGTCCTGTGGTGCCGATACAAAGGTCTGCCCATTCGTCCAAATCAGATAGTTCGCTCTCACAGCCCATAACAACTGCTATGGCTTCGGGGGACTTGCGACGCATACGGCGCAACATTTGTCTGGATTTCCTGCTTGCCTCGGCGGTAACCGCACAAGTGTTCAGCACGTAGATATCAGCGTCTTCGACAAATACTTGTTCAAGGCCCGCCTCACTCAATTGCGCAGCAATAACGTCCTTCTCGTATTGATTTGTTTTGCACCCTAAGGATCTAACAAAAAATGTAATTTTGTCACTGTCTGTCATTTCCGCTTTTGCTTTCTAGGCCTACTTCTGTTAGAGCTGCGGCCGGATCTATTTCTGCTGCCATCCTTACTGTAGCCTTTGCTGCTATCCCTACTGCGGCCTTTGCTGCTATCCTTACTATGGCCTTTGCTGCTGCCCTTAGTACGCCCTCTGCTTTTATCTTTACTACGGCCTCTGCCGCTTCCGGATTTGCCCCCTGAGCGCGTTTGGCGGACGTCTCTTTTGCCCCCGGTAATTGCAGGCGCCTGTTTTGGAGATCCTACGCCCGTGCCGCTGTCGTGACGCACCAGTTCAAAGTCAATATGCAAGAGATTAATATCCACTTTTTTCAGCTTGACTCTAACCTTGTCACCTAAGCGCAATACCACGCCGGTATCTTCATTTCTGGCAGCGAGTTCATTTTCCAAATAAGTATAATAGTCCGGCAGAGTGCGATACAATACCGCTCCTTCTGCCGTGTTGTCCAGTTGTACATAGAAGGCCGCAGAGCTAAAGCCGCTTATTACCGCCTCATATTCCGTGCCGATATGCTCAGACAGATAGAGAGCTGTCATATAAGTTACGCTGTCTCGTTCGGCGGCGACAGCGATCCTCTCCGTGCAGGACACATGCTTGGCAATATCCATCAAGCGTGTCTTTTCTTTTTTCGTTGTGCGATAATTCCTGCCTAACTTCAACGATCTGTGAACAATCAGGTCGGCATAGCGCCTGATCGGGGCAGTAAAATGCAAATAATCTCTGGCAGCCAGAGCATAGTGGCCATCGTTATTGGCAGAATATTCTGCCTTCGCCATCGCCCTCAACAAAAGCTGCGACAAGGTGGGTTCGTAGGTCTTTCCCTGCAAATCTTTTAGGATGAAGGCGATATCTCGCGGCCTCGGCTCCTGCCCTATCGAATAACCAAGTCCCAGCTGACGAGCTAAAAGCTGGAACTGCTGCAGCTTGTCAGCATCCGGTCTGTCATGAACGCGGTAAATCACGGGCAGCTGATGCCTTGTTGCTATCTCAGCAACAAACTCATTGGCTGCAAGCATGAAATCCTCGATTATTTTGTTAGAGAGACCTATCTTAGCTCTCCTGACATCAATCGGCTTGCCTTCACTGTCGACATCAATTTTAGTTTCGGGGAACTCGAACTCCAGTGATCCTCTACGCTCCCTTTGCAGACGTAAAGCCTGAGACAACTCCAGCATGAGAAGCAGCACTTCTTTAAGGCCTTCAGGTCTGTCCTCCTGCAGCTCATTCTCACCTTTCAACACAGGCTCAACTTCTTCATAGCTAAGCCGGGCAGAGCTATTTATGACACTGGGATAAACTTCCCCCCGATTGACAATGCCATCGTCATTTATCTCCAGCCAGCAAGTCATAGTAAAACGATCCACACCAGGATGTAAACTGGCAATTCCGTTGGAGATCTGAGGCGGCAGCATGGGCAATACCAGATCAGGAAGATAGACGCTGTTACCTCTTTCAAACGCCTCTTTATCCATCTCACTGCCGGGTCGGATATAGTAACTGACATCAGCTATATGCACCCAGAGATGATAATTATCCCCAATCTTTTCTGCATAAAGGGCATCGTCAAGATCTTTAGCGTCAAGACCATCAATAGTGATTGTTTTCTGATCTCTATGATCGGCTCTTCCCCGCAGCAACTCCTCTTCAATTTCTGAGGGTGCAGGGTCTTTCGGGGCCTGTGACGCTTCCTGCAAAACAGCGTCGGATAATTCAGTAGCAAGGCCATACCGTCGCAGGATACCAAGGGTCGCAACAGCAGGATTTTCCGGGTTGCCAAGAACCTCAACAATCTTACCGAAGTGCTGGCCATTTTGCTCGTAGGAGTACTCAACAACTACCTTCATGCCAAAAGGAGCGCCGTTAAAGTGATGTCTCTTTACGAAAATTTTGTTACCAACATCAGGGGCATAGCGATCAAGCACCACAACCCCTCCGCTGCCAGCCTCGTTAAGAATTCCTACATAAGATGTTGTAACAGTATGATTCATGATAATTTTAGAGATGCTTCCTTCCATACCATTATCTAACATATTGATGATATTGTCGTGTCTTGCTCTGACAGTATTTGTAGCAAAAAGTCGTCATTATTTGTCAAAACGCCAAAATTTTATTTACTTGAACGGGTGATTCAGATCCATAAAAAGTCAGCAAATCAGCAAAATTATTTAAAAACAGAAAAAAGAAGCGCTTGCACGCTTCTCAAACTCTAATACTTATTTGGTATTTTAAGCGCCTCTTCCGGCGAGTAAGTAGAGAATAACTGTTAAAACAGCAAATAAAATCGCAGTGACAGAAGTCAATTTCTTGAGCATGGCTTCTTTGCTGCGTCCCTTAGTCTTACCGTAAAAGGTGTCAGATCCTCCGCTGATGGCTCCCATGCCCTTAGAATCGCCTTCTTGCATAATAACCAAGGCAACCAACGTGATACATACGATCACGTCTAAAATTGCGACTATAATGGTCAATGTGTTCATTACCCTAACCTCCGGCGAGCTGTTCGATTCGATGCACGGCTAATATTAACACAAGACCAGCACCCTCGCAAACAATACTATCCTTGGCTCAATTGAAAAGTTAAATTCCTGTTTGCGTCAAGGTATTGGCATTTCATAGCAAATGCACATCAGGACTAACACTAATTTCAACAAAGAGAAATCGGCACTACGTTCTTCAAGTTAAGATCTCAACATTGGAGTAAGAGATAGTCTGTCACTCTCATCCGTTTCTAAGGCGCTGCCTTCACCTTGCCAAAAACCTTACGGAAAGTATCAAACAAATTCTCGTGTGACCTAGATGAATCATACTTGTGTATTTTAAAAACCAAACTGACGGTTGGCCCTAACAAGAGCGCGGACAAAATAGTGCCTATCCCGAACTGCCCTCCCATCAAGTAACCGGCAATGACGGCCAACACTTCCATACCGACCCTCACAACACCTACATCCAGTTTTGTCACCCTTTGCAACAGCAACATGACACCGTCTCTGGGGCCTGCACCCAAATGCTGACTCAAGTAAAAGTACATACCATAAGCACAAATAACATTCCCCAGCAACATCATGATGTATTTTAGAACGACAGAATCAGGTGTACTGATGATATGGGTATTTATGATCACGTCCGTAAAAAGGCCGATGAAAATCATGTTCAATACTGTCGCTACGCCTGGCACAATTTTAAATAAAACACTGATCGTTAAGAGCAAAAGCCCCACAATCTGAGTAGCCTGCCCGATTGTCAGAGGTGTCTGGAAAGAGATACCCTGATGTAAAATCCCCCACGGATTCAATCCCAAATCTGAATATAAGTATAAGACTGAACCCAGAGCAAATAAGAAAAACCCCAGCATTTCCATCACAATTTTTTTGCCATACACAAGCGCTAAGTTATTGCTCTTACTCATTGATACTCCTACTTTGCAGTTTTACAGAGACACACCAAAACTTGTAACATCCTCTGGATAGGCACCGATGCTTACAATCTGCCAGAAGCAAGTCTGATAAATAGACAATACAACAATGATACGGCTAATTCGACTAATTATCCAGCGTATAAACTTATTAACAATAAACGAAGGCAGTTACAGGCAATGTGTATGTATACCTTCGGGGAAAAAAACCTGACCTTGATTAGCTGGACAGGTAATCATTGCAACAAAGATTATTCATTCTGTTTTGCAGGACGTAGCAGAAACCAAATGAGCACCTCGCTTTAGAACTGAGCCCCTGACTAAAAAACTTAGTGTTGATTTCTCTTTGTTGCAGTTAGTGTCAATTCTGATTTGCATTTCCTTTTGCAATTATCTGCCACTGTCCAAAAAATTCAGGTATTTGACAAAACCGGACTGTGAGTATACTATAATTTGGCATGTGCGCCAGTAGCTCAATTGGATAGAGCGTCTGACTACGGATCAGAAGGTTCCGGATTCAAGTTCTGGCTGGCGCGCCATAAAAAACCCCTGAGGCTATTAGGTTTCAGGGGTTTTTAATTTGCGGAATATTTTGGACTTTTGAGATTTTGCACCCAATTTCGCACCCATTATTTCAGGATATTTATCCATTCATGCTCTATTAGATTCTAATCTCGAGCTCTACCGGACAATGATCGCTGCCCATGACATCATCATGAATAGAGGCAGAAACAAGATTGTCCTCCAGACAGTCAGAGACCAGAAAGTAATCAATCCTCCAGCCCGCATTTCGCTCTCTTGCTCTAGTAATATAACTCCACCATGTATATGCATTCTCAACCTCAGGATGAAAATACCGGAAGGAATCAATAAAGCCACTGTCTAACAGCTGACCAAATTTCTCTCTTTCTTCATCTGTAAAGCCGGCATTTCTGCGATTAGTTTCCGGGTTCTTGAGATCAATCTCTTTGTGAGCAACATTGAGATCACCGCATACTATCACACTCTTTTGCTCTTTTAGTGAAGACAAATATTCGCGGAACAGATCTTCATAATACATGCGCTCATCCAGACGCAGGAGTTCTCTTTTGGAATTAGGAGAGTAAACATTAACAAGATAAAAACCAGGATACTCCAGCGTCAGAATCCGGCCTTCCTTATCAAACACATCAGCACCCAGTTCGCGCGACACAGAAAGTGGTTTCTCCTTAACCATAGTCATGGTGCCGGAATAGCCTTTACGTTCTGCACTGTGCCAATAGGCTGTGTAGGGCGAGAAATCAAATTCTACCTGATTAGGATGAGACTTGATTTCCTGAAGACAAATGAAATCTGAAGTATTAGTTCTCAGATATTCAGGAAAATTCTTGCCGATTACTGCGCGTAAGCCATTTACATTCCAAGATTGAAGCTTAAGTGTCATATCGTTTTTCATACAGGTGAATCAATCCGTCCTATCAGGATCAAGCACTGCGACTCACCGCAGATCAGATTAACTGCCCACCTGCAGAAATACCTCCTTTATAATTGTGTCGTTAATTCTCCGGATCGTTTCAGATCACTGCTGAGATTAACAGCTGTCTAATATATTACCTGACTAGGTCAAAGCAGACCAGCCACACAAAATCCGGTGGACCGTCTACGATTTGCCTGCTCATGATCCGTATCTGACCAGCAGGAGGGAGAAGCTAACAATCTACGTTTTTCTCGCTCTCAAGGCCAGACAGCATGTGCTTCAGAGGCTACGGTAAATACGATTTCTACCTTCCGCAAATCATCGATCGGTGCAGACGTCTCCTTCAGTTTGCGACAATCCTAAATGTTGCTAATCAGATTTGCGAGCTCAGTCTCAACCTCAGCAAATGTCTGTGTTTCCATTAGACGCGGACGCAATGAAGACGCTCCGGGCAGTCCCTTTGTGTAGAAGACAAGCTGCTTGCGCATCTCTTTCACGGCCTGCTCCTCGCCTATCAGTTCAACTAATCCACTCAGATGTTGCTTGATTATCATCTGCCAAAGCGATATCTCCATGCCGGTCTGAGGATCTATAACCACGGTTCTAAGAGCACGATCACGCCCGAGTGTATGCACTGCTTCACCTTTTATTTCATCGCTGGTCTTAATCTCATCTCTGCCTGCTACGACCCTTCCGGCTTTACCTGCAGCAATCTTTTCGGTCTCACCTTCTTCTTTGCAGGCAGACCTATTATCCACTACTCCCCTTATCTCCCTTCCTCCGGCATCGCTCCCGGCCTTGTCCGTAGCGCCTTCATCCGCTGTATTTTCAGCAAAATACTCCTTGATGTCAGAAAAAATCCAGGGATTGCCACGAGCGGCACGCCCTATCATGAAGCCATCTGCTCCGGTGAGATCAGCCATCTTTCGTACCGATTGCGGTGAGATTAGATCGCCATTGCCGATCACAGGGATGCTGACTGCCTCCTTGACCTCGCGAATAACATCCCAGTCTGCCTTACCACTGTACATCTGCACTGCCAGACGCGGGTGTACGACGATTCCGGCAATCCCTACTGCCTCCATTTGCTTCACAAAAGCGGAGATATCTTTCATCTTCTCTTTGCAACCGGAACGTATTTTGACTGTCACCTGCTTGCCGTAGCCTTCCGCGGCCAACACCGCAGTCCGGCACAAATCAACAGCCAATTCTGGGGTGTCAAGGAGAGCTGACCCTGCACCGGTTTTGACAACCTTCTTGACCGGGCAGCCGATGTTCAGATCAATAAAAGCAGCGCGATTCAGATCCGGTCGCTCCAATATATGTCTGATCGCATAGTCGACATCTTTAGAATCAGCAGAAAATAGTTGAATAGCTGTATGCTTCTCGCGGGGTTCGATCGACAAATAGCGATATCGACGCAACAGCTCCGAATCATAACGGATTCCTCTGGTCGAAACCAATTCCGTCACCGCCCAGCCCGCGCCCTGCTCCTGACAAAGCAAACGAAAAGGCCAGGAGGTAGTACCTGCTAGAGGTGCCAAAGCCAAATTGCTGTCCATATCGATGCCGGCATAAGATAGAGGGCTGATTATTCTATCTATCATGTTCTTAATTATTCCTCATAAGAGCTGGAAAATCAAAAACATTCGCTCGGCATTTTCCGACTCTATCTGCACAGTTATCTAGAAGGCAAACTGACTCATTCTAAATACTAAAAATTTGCCGTAATCCAATAAGAGGGAGAATCAGGAAGGTCAGATTATTAAATATATATACTTGCGTCAATGCCTGAAAACCTCCTTATAACCGTTAAATCGAGGATCCGACAAACATAAATTACTAAGAAACAGAAATGTATCAAATGACCCATAATGTTCTAATTTGAGCTATCTTTAAATGCTTCAATTTGCCAACGATAATTTTCGTGATAAACTAAACAATAAATCAGATTTCCAGAAAAAATTTGATCAATTTAGTGACGGGGGACGATTATTTTGTCAAAATTATATTTTCGCTACGGGGCAATGAATTCCGGCAAGACGACATCTTTGATGCAGGTTGCTTTTAACTACGAAGAAAGAGGCATGAACGCAATTATTCTTAAACCATACTCTGATACCAAGGGTAACGATGTCATAGTCAGCCGACTTGGATTAGAACGCAAGGTTGATGCCCTGGTATCTCCCCACGAAGATATGCGTGATATTGTCAACAACTTTAGCAAACAAAAGGAGATATCTTGTGTTCTCGTGGACGAGGCTCAGTTCCTAACCTCATCTCAAGTAAATGAATTGCTGCGCGTCGCAGTACTGTACGATATTCCGGTAATCTGTTATGGCTTAAGGACGGACTTCTCCTGCAAAGGTTTCCCCGGCAGCACGCGGCTTCTGCTTCTGGCTCACTCAATCGAGGAGCTGAAGACAATATGTCGCTGCGGCCGCAAAGCTGTGTTCAACGGCAGGAAGCAAAACGGTGTATTTATATTCAGTGGTGATCAAATTGCGATCGATGGTGAAGATGAGATCACCTATGAATCTTTGTGTGCAAAGTGCTATGACGAGGAACTGGTAAAATCAATCGTAACCATCGACTAAAACATTAATCCTCTGATCAATTGATGAAGACGCTAAAATCTCAGTCCGGATATTGACAAGGATTTATGCTGTTTTCGTGTCAAGTATAGTCCTTCTAAGGATCTAGAATTTTGTTTTAGCTCTGTTCCAATGCTTCAATGTCAACATTCTGATGTAGCGACAAAACCATCTGATCAGCGGTTACGGATTGGCAGGATTCAATCTACTCCAGCGGTTGCAGCTTGGCGGTGAAGTGACGCAACACCTTGGGCTGCCAGACTATGCGATAACCCTTCAAAGAGTCTGCCTTATCTTTGATTGCGATCAGGGTTCTGGCTATGTGGTCGAGATGGGCCTGGGTATAAACCCGCCTGGGTATGCAAAAACGGGCGAACTCCATTTCGGCTTCCGGCTGTTCACCGGTTTCGGGGTCCGGATCAAGCATATAACTGCCGATATCACAACCGCGGACGCCACCTTCCAGATAAGTCTCAATCACCAGAGCCTGTCCGGGAAACTCATAAAAGGGAATATGCGGTAATACTTTTCTGGCATCGACAAAAATGGCGTGGCCACCGGTAGGATATTGTATTGGGATGCCGCCTTTGCGCAGTATATCTCCCAGATATCTGATTTGCCCCAGTCTGTACTCCAGATAGTCCTCGTCTAAGGCCTCGTAAAGCCCGATCGATAGAGCTTCCAGATCACGTCCGGCCAGGCCGCCATAGGTCACAAAACCTTCCAGTGGTACTGTCATTGACTGCACTTTGGTGAAGAGATCTTCGTCTTCTTTAACACCGATCAGTCCGCCGATATTGACGATGCCATCCTTCTTGCCCGACATGGTGAAGCAATCTGCGTAGGAGAACATCTCGCGGGTAATATCTTGGATGCTGCGGTCTTCACAATCCTTCTCACGCTGCTTGATGAACATGGCGTTCTCTGCAAAGCGTGCGGCATCAATATTGAGAACTATGTCGTACTGACGTGCTACCGCTGCCACTTGACGCATATTAGCCAGGGAGACGGGCTGACCGCCGGCGCTGTTATTGGTGATCGTCATGATGATAACACCGATATTGTCTGCACCTTTTTCCCGGATGAAGTTTTCCAGTTTATCTACATCCATATTCCCTTTAAAGGGATAATCTTTTTCTGTGTCCAGAGCTTCCTTTGTCACCAGATCAATCGGCGTAGCCTTACACAGACCCACATGTCCCCTGGTCGTATCAAAATGAGTGTTAGAAACGGAGTATTGTCCTTCCTTGAGCAGACAGGGAAAGAGCACTTTTTCTGCAGCCCTGCCCTGATGGACAGGCTGCCCGTAGCGATAACCAAAGATATCCTGCACAGCGTCGCGCAATTTATAGTAACTTGAGGATCCGGCGTAGCTCTCATCGCCTATCATCATCCCTGCCCACTGAGCATCGCTCATAGCATTCGTGCCACTATCTGTCAAAAGATCGATATACACATCCTTGCCCGGTAATGCGAACATATTGTAATTTGCTTTCTCGATGGCTGCTTCTCTTTCTTCTCTGGTGGTCATGCGCAAGGGCTCCACCATTTTGATCCGAAATGGTTCTGCGATATAATCCGACATTTTCCCCTCCAGCTTGAAAAAACCGACCCTATTAGAGTCGGTTTTATTTTGAATAGTCTTAGTAAAAACCAAACTATGTCTTTATTTTATACTAATCCGCTAATTTGTGAACGAACAATCCTGAACGCAGTTTCGGCTCAAACCAGGTGGACTTGGGAGGCATAATCATCTCTGCATCCGCAATATCCAGCAGTTCGTCCATTGTCGTCGGGTATAGGGCGAAGGCGACGACCTCTCCGGCATCGACTCTGTCCGCCAGCTCCTTTAGTCCACGGATGCCACCAACGAAGTCGATTCTCTCATCTGTTCTGGGATCTTCAATCCCCAGAACAGGTGCCAATAAATTCTGCTGCAGGACGGATACATCCAGACTGTCTATCAGGTCTTTGTCCTGATACAGTTCCGGCTTAGCTATAAGCTGATACCAGCTGCCATCCAGGTACATACCGAAGTGCCCCTTTGACTCCGGCCTGAAGGGCAGATCAGTGCTTTGCTTTTGCACGCTGAACTTATCCTTAACCGCCTGCAAAAATTCTTCTTTTGACAGGTCATTTAGATCTTTTACCACCCTATTGTAGTCCATGATGTAAAGGTCTTCATCCGGAAAAATTACTGCCATGAAGTAATTGAACTCTGCTTCGGGGCCGGCGTCAGGATACTGCTCGCGGCGCTTCAGGGCTACTTTGGCAGCTGAAGCGCTTCGGTGGTGACCATCAGCGATGTAAAGAGCAGCAATCTGCCGGAACGCTTCGACAATCTTTTGGATCAAGTCCTCCTTGGTGATTGCCCAACAGAAATGGCTGATGCCATCTTCACTGATAAAAGACACGGACGGCTTGTTGTGCTTGATAAAATCATTTAGCAGCCGATCGATCTCATCTTGTTGCCTGTAGGTAAGGAAGATCGGTTCGGTATTGGCATCGCAGACATCAAAGTGATTGATGCGGTCGATCTCCTTTACTTCTCTGGTGTATTCGTGTTTTTTGATCTTGTTGTTTAAATATTCATCTACTGAGACTGTAGCTACCAGCCCTGTCTGCACCCTGCCGTCCATAATCTGGCGGTATATGTAGAGCATCGGCTTTTCGTCCTGGACCAGCACTCCGTCTTCTTCCATTTTTATAAGGGTCTCGCGTGCCTTGGCATAGACCTGAGGATCGTAAGGACCGACATCCTCCGGCAAAGCGATCTCCGAGCGTCCTACATAAAGAAAGCTGTCCGGATTGCCTTTTGCCATGGCTTTGGCCTCGGCACGGTTCATGACATCGTAGGGCAGGACAGCGACTTTATCCGCCTTGCCCTCTGCCGGCCTCAGTGCCTTGAAGGGTCTTACTATTGCCATTACAGATTCTCCTTCACTATCGCCACGATTTCGTCACCGATACGTGCCTGAGCTTCAGGTGTTGCGCCGCCGATATGAGGAGTCAATGTGATATTGGGGCAAGAGAGCAGCCTCTGATTAGTGGGAGGCTCAGTGACAAATACGTCACCGCCTGCGCCTCTCAGTTTACCGGATTCAATCGCATCTACGAGAGCATCTTCATCGACAATGCCTCCGCGGGCACAGTTGAATATATAGGCATCTTCTTTCATCATCTCGATTTCCTCGACGCCGATTTCGGGCTTGCCGTTGCAGTTGGAGGGAATGAGGAGAGCCAGGAAGTCCGCTTCACGCAAAACTTCCTCTTTGGTCTTGCGCTCGGCGCCTT
>DUPE01000100.1 GCA_012838475.1 Clostridiaceae bacterium | reverse complement strand
GCAAATGATTTTAGGCCATGAAAGCGTCGCTACAACAGAGATATACACCCACACAAGTCAAGATGCCTTACACGATGCTGTGGAGAGAAACCCCCTGAGCAGCGTGCGCAGGCATCCTGACGATGATGTTGTTGATGTTGAAGGCGCTTAAGCCCGTTTACCGGATCCTGCTGCGCAATTAACCAGAGAAAAACAGCTTCCCTATTGGTCCGCTGTTTTTTCATCCAACTCTATGGATTCATCTTAATTGGTTTAATCTTGGGGCTCTCTAGCTTTGTGTCAACTTTCCTTTATTTTAACTGACAATTAGGTGAGTTTCCGGTTCCCCGAGGATCTATTGAGACAGCACGGATTACTTCATGTGTTCTAAGAAAACCTTGTTCGCTCTATAGGTCTCAAAAACATCTAATTTGGATGTGACTTCAAAACAAGAGTGCATTGACAGGACGGGTACGCCACAGTCAATGACTTCCATCCCTTTAGCAGCCTGCAACATTGCAACAGTGCCGCCGCCGCCTTCGTCTACCATACCCATCTCCCCTGCCTGCCAGGCGATCTTATGTTCATCCATCAGGCGAATGACTGCAGAATAATATTCACTGCTGGCATCCGAGGTGCTTCCCTTGCCTCTGACACCGACGTATTTTGAGAAAGCTATCCCTCGCCCCGCATAAGAACTGTTTTGTGCATCAGAGACGAACTCAAAGGTAGGATCATAAGCATTAGTGACATCCGAGGAGAGAACAAAGCTATTGGCCAAATTCATTCGATATTCCCTGAACCCGGGCTCATGATCAACCTGTTTAGCAAAGATCTCGTTTTGGGCACTAAAGTAAAGATCGGATTCTGCACCCGTATTGCCCATGCTGCCGACTTCTTCTTTATCATAGAGGATCATAAGAGCCGTGCGATTGGCCGCTTTCATATCAATTATGGCTTTCAAAGCAGTGTAAGCCGATACTCTGTCGTCTTGCCCATAGCCACCAACAAATGATCTGTCCAAACCAACGTCTCTAGCTGAATATGCAGGAACCGCTTGAATTTCAGCAGTAATAAAGTCTTTCTCGACAATCTGATACTTATCATTAAGAATCTGCAGGACTCCCAGTTTGAAGCTATTTTCAACCTCTTTATCCGGGAATGGAATACCTCCGATCAGGATGTTCAGTTCTTCGCCCTTGATAATCTCTTCCGGCTTGCGCTCCATTTGCTGCTTACCCAGATGCGGCAGCAAATCAGTAACACAGAAGACCGGGTCATTAGCGTCTTCACCGATGCATATTTGAACAACAGTACCATCCGCCTTATGTAACACTCCGTGCAAAGACAATGGTATTGCCGCCCATTGATACTTCTTAATTCCACCATAGTAATGTGTCTTAAAAAGTGCCAAATCGGCTTTCTCATATAAGGGATTTGGCTTCAGATCCAGTCTGGGAGAATCAATATGAGAGCCGATCAAGTTAAAGCCTTCTACAGGATCAGCAGAGCCGATTACAGCAGCGATTAAGCCGCGTTTGCGCACATTAGCATATACTTTATCGCCGGGCTTTAGCTTTACTTTGCTGTCAAGGGGCACAAAGCCTGCCTCTTCTAATGCAGCGACAGAAAAATCAACAAATTCACGTTCCGTCTTACCTGCATTAAGGGCAATTTTATATCCCTCGCTAAAGTCCATAATCTCCCGCCGGCGGGGCTCGTCAGCCTCCTGCCAGCGATTTTGGAAAGAGAATAGCAATTCCTTCCCGGCATGATCCGTTTTTGCCATAAATACGTCCCCTTTCATACTCCGATAATTATCTTGCTAAGATTAAGTCCCTAGTGTCGTCTGTGAGACTTAATCTTTAGTTCTGTCTGTATGACTAAGTCTCTAGCGCTGCCTGTGAGACTAAATCTTTAGTT
>DUPE01000102.1 GCA_012838475.1 Clostridiaceae bacterium | reverse complement strand
TAGAGGGAGTAACAGATATTCCCGCAGAAGCGGATATTTCCTCGGAAGGAGCAGATACCCCTTCGGAATCAGAAAGTGAAGTTTATTTTGAAGGCGCTAATGAGCATGAAAATGAGCGAGCGCTTCGTATGGGGTTGCTGCGTCTTCTAACTGCTATCCAAGATGAAGCACACCGTTTTGCCAGAAGACTGAGCAGCAACAAGCATAAACGCAGACAAATGCGACTCCTGCTGGAAGATATTCCCGGTGTTGGACCGGCAACCAGAAGGAAGCTATTGGAATGTTTTAACGGTCTTCAGGGCATCGCCGCAGCTTCTTTGGAAGAGTTGAGCGCAGTTCCGGGTATTCCTACTAAGACCGCAACGGCTGTCTTTGACTATTTTCATAAAGATGACAAAGAAGCCACCGGAGCAGAAGAGGAGAGGACTAGATGAGAGTGTTTGCCATTGGTGATCTTCATCTTTCAACTCTGGTTGATAAGCCTATGGATGTCTTTGGGACCCGTTGGAATAATCATGCTGAAAAGATTCAAGAAAACTGGCTAAAGACGGTTGAGTCTGACGATTTAGTCATTGTCGCTGGAGATATTTCCTGGGCGACAGATTTGGCCGAGGCTCTGCCCGATCTGCGCCTGATTGATGATCTGCCCGGTAAGAAGATTCTTTTGCGCGGCAATCATGACTATTGGTGGCAATCCATTACTAAACTGAGACGTTTAGGTAGCAGTGAAGGGCTGAACACTATTAGTTTCCTGCAAAATGATGCTTTTTTGCTTGAGGATGGAACCGTCATATGCGGTACGCGTGGCTGGTTGCTACCGGGAGATGCAGATTATTCGGTTGAAGCGGACGAGAAGATCATGAAGCGCGAGTTGATCCGTCTGAAGATTTCCTTGCAGGAGGCTGAGAAACTGCGTAATCAGGGCAAGCCGCTTATTGCCGCCCTGCATTATCCTCCCTTTGTACAAGTTGGCGACAAAAATGAGGTGACTGCCCTCCTGGAGGAGTTCGGTGTCACTGATTGTGTCTATGGCCATATACACCACGTTTGGACTAAGCTGCGCCTGAACAGGCAAGAGATCCGCGGCATTCGCTATAGTCTGGTTGCCTGCGACCAAATCGGCTTTACTCCTAAGCTTATTTTTCCTTAAATATCTTTTCTTGTTTTGGAGTGTCGCAGGAAGATGTAAGCCAACGTATTAATGTGTGGGGAATATTGTTGTGTTACTGCACAAGTTGTTAGCTAAACTGGCTTTTAATCTCAGATTTATTCATCTTAAACCGCGCGTTAACGCCTTCGCTTATGCTATAGTTATGAATAACAAAATTCAATCTAAATTTGGGCGAAATCAAGGCGGAGGTTTTTATGGGCTATAGCATGACCGGGTTTGGCAGAGGCGAATCAGTTCAGGAAGAACGCAGAGTTACCGTTGAGATCAGCTCAGTTAACAGCCGTTACAGCGATCTGCATTTCCGCCTGCCCCGCCAATTAGCCCAACAAGAGCCCGCTTTACGCGAGTTGATCAAGAAATCCATCTCTCGCGGTAAGATAGATGTGCGTGTGGAATGGGAAGACTTTGACGGCTCTGATTCGCAAGTTTCACTTGATAAAAATCTGGCTCAATCTTATTTGCAAGCCTATGAGGCGCTGGAAGACTTAACAGACAGGCATCTTCCTGACGTAATCAGCTTGTTGGCACAAACTCCGGAGCTGTTCAGGATGCATCGAGGCGAAGGCGATGTCGAAGGATTCTGGTCTCAAATCGAGGAAGCTACGGATGCCGCTCTAGATCAGCTTATCAGCATGAGAAAACGCGAAGGCGATCAGCTTACTACAGATATACGCTATAAGATTGAACAGATGACAGAGCAGCTGGCGTTGGTGGCGAAGCGGGCGCAAGTCGTCCCTCAGGAGCAAAAGGAACGCCTTGAACGTCGAGTAGAAGAACTCTTGGGACAGAGCGCTGAGGAGTATTATGATGGCCAGAGAGTTGCGGCGGAGATAGCGATCTTTGCCGACAAAGCTTCAATCGATGAAGAGCTCGTGCGTTTGGACAGTCATCTGCGCCAAATGGATCTGATTTTAGATGAGGACAATCCTATTGGAAAACAGCTGGACTTCCTTTGTCAGGAAATTAATCGTGAGATTAACACCATAGGTTCAAAATCCTCCGATCTGGAGATTACCGGACAAGTTGTTCAGATGAAAACCACATTGGAAAAAATCAGGGAACAAGTACAAAATCTTGAGTAATATATTTGCGATATTGCTTTGCATACAGTTACTGATATAGGTCGCTTTACGAGTTGGATTGCCCGGTAAACATACATTAATTGTTAAATGAATAATCGGGTTGAGGTTGTATTTTGAGGGCAACTAGGCGACGATCTGGATCAGCAGCTTAGAGCAAATGTACGAGGGCTTTTTGCGGAAGGCGGAGATGTTGTCGAATTGAGGTTGTATTTTGAGAGGAACTGGACAGCGATCTGAATCAGCAGCTTAGAGCAAATGTACGAGGGCTTTTAGCGGAAGGCGGAGATGTAGTATGACGGATTTATTGGATATAGGTTTTGGCAATCTGGTTTCGACCATGCGTCTGATAGCTTTAGTAACACCTGATTCGGCACCTGCCAGACGTTTGATTGCCGATGCCCGGGATCGTGGGGCCTTGATCGATGCTACTTCCGGCAAGAAGACTCGCAGCATTTTGGTTATGGACAGTGACCATATAGTTTTATCCGCTTTGGAGACTGACACCTTGCGTGACAGCCTCGGTGTTAATGAGGAGAAGGATTGATGGCGACAAATCCATCCGTTGATGAAGGCTTGATAATCTGTTTGTCCGGGCCATCAGGCGTAGGTAAGGGCACGGTAATCAGAAAAATGTTGGAGTCGAGATCTGACATGCGCCACTCTATCAGCATGACAAGCCGCCCGCCAAGATATAACGAACGTAATGGTGTCCACTATCATTTTGTCAGCAGAGATTATTTTGAAGAATTGATCAGACAAGGTGAAATTCTCGAATACGACGAGTATATGGATAACTATTATGGCACTCCCGCCGCGCCTTTAAGGGAGGCTGTTGCGCAAGGTATAAGTGTGCTTCTGGATCTTACGGTAGTCGGGACTTTGGCATTAAAAGCCAAGTTTCCTCATGCTCTAACTGTATTCCTTATGCCTCCTTCTCAGGCAGCTTTAGAGAAGCGCCTGCGGCGCAGAGGCACAGAGGATGATGAAATTATCGAGAGACGGCTGGCCGTGGCAGCGTCTGAGATTTCACAGGCGGTGAACTTTGATTATGTGATTATCAATGATGATCTGGGGAGCACAGTGGATAAGCTTAGCTCGATTTGCACTGCTGAGCATTCGCGTACTGAGCGGATGGATAAAAAGATTACAAGGTTGCAGGAAGAATTCCGGCAATATACTAAATCCGGAGAATCACTTGAGGATTGAGTCTCAAAATGAAGGATCTTCACTATTAATTTTGCGTCTTCAGATCATTTGACGAATGATAATTAGCTTCTTTCCGCTCGGAGATACTGACCACTAAATAAATACAAATGTTTGACTTAATCATGTTTCCTAAGATTATTAGTTCATTCCACGCCTCAAGGACGTTGTCCACATGGCAAGTACAAATGTTTGACTTATTTATATTTCCTATGCCACTCTAATTATCGATACAAGATAACTAGTCCTGCGGTGGAGAAGTAGAGAGCGTTATTCATTGCTGACACTTCACACTAACATTTACAGTGCTGTTTTTAATTGACGCACATATAGAAAGTGAGTACAGATATAATGTTGAATCAACCTCCCTTAGAAAAATTATTGCCAAAAGCGGAGAACCGTTACATCTTGGCCATGTTGGCTGCTAAAAGAGCTAGACAGCTTGTAGACGGTGCGAATCCTTTGGTAGAGTCCAGGCATCCTAACCCTGTGACGGTAGCTTGCGAAGAGATTGTCGATGATATGGTCAAATATCGACATGGTCGATATGATCCGTTTGTTCCTCTGCGCCCTGAGATTGAGGCTAGATTGCTGGCTGAGGAGCTTGAGGATCAGGAGAAACGCGCTGCAGAGCTGGCTGAAGAGACCAGACGCATGATGGAGCGTGATGTTCGTCTGGGCATCAATGACAGTGAAGTCGCTGAGGAGCTTGGTGGAGAGAGTTTTACGGCTGATGATGCTGCTGCTCTGGCCAGACAGCTTATTCTCGCTGTTGAAGTTCAAGATGAGGCTGATCGTCTGGAGGCAGCCCGTTTAGCTGAAGAGGCCGGCAATGCTGTAGAATCAGCTGTTGAAGATTCCGGTAATGCTGAGGAAGCTGAGGCTGAAGAGGCTGGCAATGCTGTAGAATCTGCTGTTGAAGATTCCGGTAATGTTGAGGAACCTGAGGCAGAAGTGGTTGATCATAACGAGAGCGATACCGACGAACAATCTGATCAGGCCGAGAGCAGCACCGAAGAATAATCTGATCAGAACGAGAGCGACACCGACGAACAATCTGATCAGG
>DUPE01000185.1 GCA_012838475.1 Clostridiaceae bacterium | reverse complement strand
TTTAAGTAGCCAAGAGTTGCGCCCTTAGATATTGACTTTTATCTATAAAAATAGTACAGTTCAGGTGTTATGCAGAAAATAACACGTGCGATAGTTGGCTCGTTTGAGTCCGTTAAATTACCAGCTTTAGGTAATATGGAGTGCATCGCTAAAGTTGATACTGGTGCCTACTATGGTGCCGTGCACGTTGACGCAATTGAAATTAATGGAAAGGGCGATGCGATTGCGACGCTTGGGGGCAAGGATTACGTTTTTCCAGCCGAGTCGGTTCAGCAATCACGAGTAAAAAGTGCCAGTGGTCATCAGTCACGGCGGGTTGTGGTGACGATGCCAATTAAAATTCAGGGCAAGACTTACCGAACTTGGATTGGCCTAACTCGACGCAGTGGTATGAAGTTTCCCATGTTGTTGGGGCGATACTTCCTGCGAGAGAATAATATTTTAGTGGACGTGAAAATTAACAATCATCACGATACCGACGGAAGGAGATTAAAATGAAAATTGCGATTTTATCTAATGGTCCGGGAAACTATTCGACGAAACGCCTGAAAGAAGAGGCGGTTAGCCGAGGTCACGAAGTTGATATTATTAAGTATAAAAATTGTTATGTTTCGATTGAAGAAAATGACAACAAGGTGTTTTATAATGGCGAGCCATTGGGGCACTACGATGCGATTATTCCTCGTATCGCTAATAGCATGACGAAATACGGCACGACGATCGTGCGGCAGCTGGAGATGCAAGGCGTCTACAGTACAGCCAAGTCAATTGCTATCGTGCGGGCGAGAGACAAGTTGCGCTCGATGCAGCTCTTGGCGAAATATGGCGTTGATATCCCGAAGACGGTGGTATCACGTAATAACAGCGATATTGATGACCTGTTAGAACAGCTCGGGGGTACGCCGATTATCATCAAGTTGGCACGTGGCACACACGGTAACGGCGTGGTTTTGGCGGAAACTAAAAAAGCCGCCAAGTCGGTCTTGCAGGCGTTTTATGTGATGGATGCGGATGGCACTAATATCTTGTTGCAAGAGTTTATCAAAGAGTCAGCAGGTACGGATATCCGGGTTTTTGTGGTCGGTGGGCGAGTGGTAGCCAGCATGCAAAGGCAGAGTCTGACTGATGATTTTCGTTCTAATCTCCACCAAGGTGGCATGGGCATACCCATAAAACTAACTGATATCGAAAAGAAAACAGCCATTCGGTCGGCTCGGGCGATGGGACTAGGCATTGCTGGTGTGGACATTATGCGTTCTAATCGTGGACCATTAGTTTTGGAGGTCAATGCTAGCCCAGGGTTTGGTATCGAGAAGGTGACGGGGCGCAACGTAGCGGTTAAGATCATCGAATACGCTGAGCTAAACGCTAAACAAAAACCCAAGCGCGATCGAGTTGGTGCCTAGCTGGATAATTTAAAATTAAAAAATCGGTCAAAATGTTGGCCGGTTTTTACTTTCGTTGTAAAAATATCTACAAATAAAGTCGGGGGCTAAGATCATAGCTTAACAGGGGTTTTTAGGCTAGATAAACGTGGTTTAGAGGGGCACAGTGGCTAGGTTTTTGTAATAATCTCCCAAAAAGTACTTGACACCCCCAAACTGCTCATGTTAAAGTTTGGGTAACTACAAAGTGTGTAGTGAATATTTAAGGAAATAGGGTATCACTGGTTTTTGTTATTACGACTCGCAAAGTTTACTAACAAAATATCTTGTTAACTCTTTATAGCATAGTATGTTTAGGGTTTTAGCTATAAGGTTCTTGTTAATAAGTATTCCATCCATCCTCTTTTCTTAAATACAGTAACTAAGTAAATAGGGGAATGTGTGAATAAGATAAGTAGTTATCGACCTCACTGGTCTAATAGAATCAAGCACCACCATATTAAATGGAGTGCTTTATTAGTATTATCAGCCCTCATTATTACTTCACTCACTCCACTTCTTAAAACCACCTTTACACCTAAACTAGCTAATGCCGCTACACCTACTATTACTAGACTCTCTCAAACCATTGGCTTACCAGCTGGTGGAGATAAGGTGACTATATATGGGAGTGGTTTTGAATTAGCAGAGTTTAATCAAATCTCAGCTGGAGACTCTCACACCTGCGCCCTCGGCTCCAATAACCAAGCCTACTGTTGGGGCTATAACTACGATGGTCAACTCGGTAACGGCAACACCACCCAACAGACCACTCCAGTCGCTGTCTCGCAAGGCGAGATTCCAGCTGGTGTTCACTTAACTCAAATCTCAACTGGGAGCAAACACACCTGTGCC
>DUPE01000197.1 GCA_012838475.1 Clostridiaceae bacterium | reverse complement strand
ACCGCCGAAGACGGCCAGTTTTTTCTCAACATTGTTATTAATTATGCGCAAGGTGCCGTCGCCTAAAACAGTAGAAACAGGTGCGTGGCCGGGAAGAACACCCAGATCTCCGTCGACGCAGCGCATGACGACCATATCGGCTTCCTCTTCGAATTTGATACCTCGAGGAGTGGTTATCGTCAAAGCCAATTTTTTCTTGTTCGCTGTGTTTTTCTCTTTTTCTGCCACTTAACGACTTACACTTTCTGCTGTTTCTAATATTCCGACAATGATGCGGGCTATCCAGGGATCAGCTGCAATACATCTTATGCGCCTTCTTATCCTTTCCTGTCTACGAATTCTTATATCTTTGGACTACTTCTTCGATAGGGCCGGCATTAAGGAAAAATCCTTCCGGTATATCGTCATGTTTTCCTTCCAGGATCTCTCTGAAACCATGAACAGTTTCATCGATAGAGACGTGGCTGCCTTTGGCGCTAGTGTATTTCTCTGCCACGAAGAAGGGCTGTGACAGGAAGCGCTGCACCTTTCTGGCCCGGTTGACCACCATTTTATCTTCTTCTGATAATTCGTCCATGCCCAAAATTGCAACAATATCTTGCAAATCCTTATAGCGCTGCAAGATGTTTTGTACTGCGTGTGCGACTCTGTAATGCTCTCGCCCCAGGATCCTCTCTTCAAGGATACGTGAGGAGGACTCCAGAGGATCGACGGCAGGATAAATTCCTTGTTCAACAATAGATCTGGAAAGAATTGTCACGGCATCGAGATGGGCAAATGTCGTGGCTGTCGCCGGGTCAGTCAGATCATCCGCCGGTACATACACAGCTTGCACTGAAGTGATTGAGCCGGTTTTGGTAGACGTGATCCGCTCCTGAAGTGCGCCGATCTCTGTAGCCAGGGTTGGCTGATAGCCTACGGCGCTGGGTGTACGCCCCAGTAGTGCCGAGACCTCTGATCCGGCCTGAACAAAGCGATAGATATTATCTATGAAGAGCAAAATATCCTGATGCTCTGTGTCGCGGAAGTATTCCGCCATGGTCAGCCCCGTTAAAGCGACTCTCATCCTCACGCCGGGCGGCTCATTCATTTGACCGAATACCAGGGCGGTCTTATCGATAACGCCTGAATTTTGCATGTCAAAATACAAGTCATTACCTTCGCGAGTACGTTCGCCTACTCCGGCGAAGACCGAATAGCCGCCATGTTCTTTAGCAATACCGTTGATAAGCTCCATGATCAGGACGGTTTTACCAACGCCGGCGCCACCAAACAAGCCGATTTTACCGCCTCGGGGGAATGGGCAAAGCAGGTCAATAGCCTTGATGCCGGTTTCCAGCAGCTCCGGTTCTGCCATCTGGTCGATAAGGGGCGGAGGGTCTCTATGGATAGGCCAATATTCTTTAGACTCAATTGCATCTTTGTTGTCAATCGGTTTTCCGAGAATATTAACCATGCGTCCCAGGACTTTTTTGCCTACCGGCACAGAGATTGGAGCTCCGGTATCTATTGCCCTGGTACCTCGTCGCAAACCGTCCGTAGGGTGCATGGAAATACAGCGAGCAGTATTGTCGCCGATGTGCTGCATAACCTCCAAAACGATTAGTTCATCGTTATGGCGCACTTCGACGGCGTTATACAAAGCAGGCAAATCGTCCTCGAATTTTACATCGATGACCGAGCCGATTATCTGAAGTATTTTGCCAATGTTTTTCTCTGCCATTTATTCTTCCTTATTCATAACACTTCTGCTGCCGACAATTTCTGTTATCTCCGAAGTAATTGCCGCTTGACGTATTCTATTATATTGCCGCATCAAATCCTCGATAACTTCCTCAGCGTTCTTTCCAGCCGCGTCCATGCTGACCATGCGGGCAGCATTCTCACTGGTATGCGCTTCGGAGAAGGCGCGAAACAAATTCATGTGTAAATACAGTGGTACCATTTCGTCGATAAAGACGACGATGTCAGGCTCATATTTTATCTCGGATTCTTCAGATTCGCCGCTCCATGGTGATATTGGCAGCATTCTTTCGACGATGGGCTCGTAATTAAGGACATTGATGAAGTCTGTATAGCAAACAAACACTTCATCTACTTCACCGGATAAAAACTTCTCGGTTGACCATTTGGCCAGACTCTCTGAGCCATAATATACCTGAGTGTCGGACACATCGATCACAGACTTTAAGATGTTTTTACCATGCTTTTGGAAAAAATCGTTACCTTTGAAGCCGACAACCAATAGTTTCTCGTTTTTACCTTCCATATGCTCCAGTGCTTTATAACTGATATTGGTGTTGTACCCTCCGGACAATCCTTTGTCGCTGGTCAGAATAATATACAAAGAATTCTTTACTTCGCGTTCCTGATAGTAGACATGATCTTTCGCTTCTTCGTGCTTGCCGATTATTTCAACAATATTCTTTAACGCATTGTAGATCGGGCGCACTCCTTCCAGCTGAGACCTCGACTTAATCAGCTTGGTAGAAGCAACCATATCCATGGCCTTGATAAGCTGTTCAACCGATTCGACATTTTCGATTCTTTGTTTAATATTTCTGGTTGAGCTCACGGTTATTCACCTTCAATATATTCGTACTCAATTTTTACTTTTTTGATTAAGTCGTCAATTTCGGCAGCAAGTCTTTCGATGATTTTGCCGGTGTCTCTAATGCGCTCCCTGACATAAGGAGCACGCTCTTCGATATATTTGATCAGGTCTCGTTGAAATTTACTGATTTCGTTTAATTCTATATCGGTCATATGATTATTACTGAGGGCGTAGATAACCAGAACCTGATCTTCGACAGGCATCGGCCTGTATTGTGGTTGTTTCAGCACCTCCATAATGCGAGCGCCATGATCAAGTCGAGCTATAGTATCCACATTGAGGTCAGAGCCAAACTGGGAGAAGGCAGCTAATTCTTTGTATTGAGCAAACTCGATTCTCAAGGGGCCTGCCAGTTTCTTCATAGCCTCTATCTGAGCAGAACCACCAACACGCGATACCGAGAGTCCAGGATTTATCGCCGGACGGACACCGCTGTTAAAGAGGTCTGTCTCCAAATAAATCTGACCGTCAGTAATAGAAATAATATTTGTGGGAATGTAGGCGGAGATGTCGCCTTCCTGCGTCTCAACAATCGGCAGGGCGGTGAGTGTACCACCTCCATATTGATGGCTCATACAGGCTGCCCGCTCCAGCAGTCTGGAGTGCAGATAAAAGACATCTCCGGGATATGCTTCACGACCGGGCGGGCGGCCCAGCAGTAAGCTGATAGCTCGATAGGCCACAGCATGCTTGGACAAATCATCATAGACGATGAGAACATCTTTGCCCTGATACATCCACTCTTCCGCGATGGCACAGCCTGCGTAAGGTGCAATATATTGCATCGGCGCAGATTCGCTGGCACCGGACAATACGATTGTCGTATATTCCATCGCTCCGGCTTCTTTCAGGACTTTAACAATCCGGGCAACTGTGGAGGTTTTTTGACCAATGGCAACGTAGACGCAATAGACATCCTTGTCCTTCTGGTTGATGATTGTGTCAATGGCGATGGCTGTCTTGCCTGTTTCACGGTCGCCTATTATCAATTCTCGTTGGCCTTTACCGATTGGAACTAAGGAGTCAATGGCTTTAATGCCGGTCTGCAAAGGCAGGTCGACTTCTCTGCGCATGATT
>DUPE01000181.1 GCA_012838475.1 Clostridiaceae bacterium | reverse complement strand
GAGAAAGCTGCCGGCAAGACAGTTTTGCTTTCCAGTCACAATCTCTCCGAGGTGGAACAACTATGTGACTATATCAGTATCATCAGGCAGGGTAAAATCATCGATGCCGGCACCCTGGCGGAGTTAAGACATCTCACATATACAGATATTTCAGTTGAAACCAAAGAGCCTCTCGGTACTTCTTTAGAACAATATCCTCAAATCATGAATTTTGAATCTGATGGAAATAATGTTCACTTTAGTGTGCCCGGCGATATTCTCGGTGACGTTATCGCCACGATCTCAAAAAAAGGGATTGTGAGATTGGAATCGATGCCTCTCACTTTGGAAAAGCTCTTTATCGGTCATTATGGTAAAGACGATGCGAATGGGCACGGATCATGAATGAAACAATGGCTGGATCGGAACTTCGAGGGACAGGGAGGCTTTTCCTTTTTCGCCTTCGCATAGAGCGACGGCGGACCTCAATCTGGGCTTTGGCCGTTTCTATCTTTGTGTCTGCTTATATTCCGGTGATAAATGATCTTCTTTTTACCGCTGCAGCACCTGATGTAATTATTGACTTGATGAAGAATCCTGCCATGATTGCTATCGTCGGGCCGCTCTTCGGCGAGGATTACACTCTGGGCGCCTCTTATGCGAACTATATGCTGGTGTTTTCTCTGTTAGCGCCGGCCATAATGAGCATAATTCTAGTTAGTTCCAACCTTCGCCGCGACGAAGAATTAGGCCGCGATGAGATTTTGAAGGCAAAGCCGGTGGGCAGGCTGGCCAATGCAGTTTCAATAATGCTGGTGAATCTTGCGGCTAATCTGTTGGTCTTTGTACTTAGTTTTATATTTATGAGCGTTGCAGGCGCTGAGCTGTTAAGTCAAATCGGCATTTTGAACTTTACCTTATCTATTTTCGTGGTCGGCCTTTTCTTTGGCAGCGCTGCTTTGCTTTTCTCACAACTTTTCCGCAGTCATCGGGCAGTAACGGGTGCAGGCTTCTCCTTATTGTTTGCTTCGTATATTTTAAGGGCGGTGGGAGATCTCTATTTCGAGCCCTTGTCTTACATCTCTCCTCTGGGCTTGCTGACACGCGCTCAGGCATTCGTAGAGAACAAGTTTACCCCTCATCTGATTCTTTTCCTGCTGTCACTGGTATTGGTAATAGTTTCCCTAATTCTAGAGGGCAGAAGAGATCTGGCGTCCTCGGTATTGCCCGAGAGGAAAAGAGAGAAAGTTGGATTATCCTATGGTTTGAGCAGTGTGCATTCTTTATCAGTAAGGCTGTCAATTAATACTTTTCTTGGCTGGCTGGCAGCACTTATTATCCTTTCGGCAATGTATGGCACTGTCATAGGAGATATGCAGACTTATCTGGAGAGCAGCGAAATGCTAAAAGCTATCTTCAGCCCGCAGGGAGGCAATTTCACCAGACAGTTTCTCTATATGCTGGCAGGAGTCATGTCGATAATCACGTCCGTTCCAGCGTTGGTGTTATTTCTTGGCCTCCGGACAGAAGAAAAGCGAGGTTACAGCGAGCTCGTCTTGGCGCGCGCTGTCTCCCGCAGCAGATATCTGGGCTCCTATCTCGGCATCAGTTTGGTTTCATCGCTACTATTGCAATTGGCCTCTGCCGTGAGCTTGATTCTGGTGGCCGGAAATGAACTCGTTATGCTGATGGAGCCGCTGGAATTTGTCACTGCCATGCTGAACTTTCTGCCTGCCATCTGGTTCCTTGTGGGGCTGGCCACTCTGCTTCTAGGTGTCCTTCCCCGACTGACAGGCTTCGTCTACATATATCTGGCCTTCTCTTTCATCGTGATCTATCTGGGTAGGATGACAGACATGCCGGAGTTCATAGGCAATCTCACTCCCTTCAACTATATCCCGCAGCACAAATTGACCGGCAGCGATTATCAGCCGCTCGCTATTATACTGGCTCTCACTCTCTTCATGATAATAGGCGGGTTTGTCAGCTACAGAAGAAGAGATTAGAGGGGCGATT
>DUPE01000055.1 GCA_012838475.1 Clostridiaceae bacterium | reverse complement strand
CTATTATCTCGCTGCCCTGACTGGTAAGTAACTCAACCGTATAACCTTGAGTGCGCATATAGGCTATGATGAGCTCGAAATGCCCATTAAGCATGGAAGGAACCAGGATTGTGTAATCCTTTTTCATATCTTCAGTAAATTTCACATAATAATCCGAAGTCATCTAATCATCCTGATCTGTACTCTCTAAGATACAAGCTGCGTATCTGCGGCTTGTCGACACCGGTATAGCCCTTGCAAGGTTACAGCTTGTTTGCTACGGACTTGTGTATCTGCGACTTGTCGACACCGGTCTGTTCTGCTACTAAGAGGCATCTCTATCATTCAACATGCCGGCAGGCTTCGTACTACTGCCGTCTTTTATGGTACCGGAGATCTTGGGCGCCTTTCTGGCTTTTGAAGTACTTAAGTCATACTGTGAGTCTTTACCGCTTTTTTGAGTACCGGAGTTCTTTGAGGCCTTTTTTGCTTTTGAGGCACTGTCGACCTGCTTATAGACTTGTTTGCACTGTAGTTTTGCCGTTGATTCTACCGGGTTTACTTTTGCCTCTGTTACTTCAGCACATTGAGGCGTATCACAGTCCGCAGGCTCGGTAATAAATTGATTTTTCTCACCCTTCACGGTTGCCGCAAAAAGAGATTCATCATCTTCCGCCGACTCGGTCACAAGTTGAGTTTCCTCATTTGTCGACTCTGCCGCAATCACAGTCTCATCGTCTTCTGGCGCCGCTGTCGCAAAAAGAGTTTGATTACCTTCTGGCGCCGCTACGAGCAGAGAACCATCCATAGCCCTATCCGCCTCCAGCAGCGAGCTGTCTCTGGCTTCAACCGCCCCCAACAAACTTCTCAGTCGGATACGCAAAGCACCCAGATTTGAGATATCGTCAATCTTAATCTCTGTATACAGCTTGCCCTGACTCTCCATAATCCTTCTGACTTCATCAGTGGTAATCGCGTCAATCCCGCAACTAAAGGAGACCAACTGTACCAGCTCCACATCATCATTGTCACAGGCAAACTGAGCGGCCTTATAGAGGCGTGAGTGATACGTCCACTGATTCAAAATCTTTACCTCGGGTGCATCAGCAAGATTACAGACAGAATCCTCAGTGACCACCACAAAGCCTAATGAAGTCGCTATGCGATCAATGCCGTGGCAAATTTCCGGATCAATATGATATGGCCTTCCAGCCATAATCAAGATGCGCTTGCCGTTTTGCCTGGCAAACTCTACCGCTTCCAGGCCGGCCTTTTCAATCGCTTCACGCTCATCTTCCAAAGCCTTAAAGCCAGCTGTAACAGCTCTCTTTACTTCCGTACGCCGGATAGTAGGATCCAGATCATGCAGGGCGCGATAAAGAGTCTTAAACAGCGCACGTTCGCTGTCAATGTCCAAATAAGGATAGATGAATTTTACTTTTTCAAGAGAGGACATATTGCCTTGCAGTACTTCACCATAATAGGCAACTATGGGACAGTTATAGTTATTGGCCGTATCGGCCTCTTTCAGATTATAGGTCAGGCTGGGATAGAAAATCAGCTCCAACCCTTGCTCGACAAGCTGTTCTATGTGTCCATGCATAATTTTGGCAGGATAACAGATCGTGTCGGATGGTATTGATAGTTGACCCAGTTCATATGTTCTCCTGGATGACAGGGGTGAAAACACCACCTCATAGCCGAGCTCTGTGAACAAGGTCTTCCAGAGCGGCGCCAGCTCATAGCTAGATAGAGTGGTGGGAATGCCAATTTTACCGCGGTTCACTTTCCTGTTGCCGCTGTCCTGGCAATCTGCCAGTAAGTGAGACTTGTGCAGCTCCTGCAGGCGCTCTCGTTTCCAATGGTAGAGATTGGGAAGCACATAGCTCTCTTCGAGCCCCAGTCCTCTCTGACACTGATTGCCGGACACAAAGCGATCGCCTTCAGCAAAACTGTTTATCGTCAAATGGCAATGATTGGTACAGGCACGGCAGACGGTCGTAGTGGATTTATGTGTAAAATCCTCAAGCTGCTCAGCCGTCAACAGATCACTTTTATCATATTGCATAGCATAAAGAGCTGCGCCGAAGGCGCCCATCAAGCCGGATATAGTGGGTCTCACAACCTCTCTCTCCAACTCCAGCTCCAAAGCTCTAAGTACTGCGTCATTCAATAATGTGCCGCCCTGGACGACTATATGCTTTCCCAGCTCCTCCGGCGAACTTACACGGATGACTTTGTAGAGGGCGTTCTTTACAACACTGATTGAGAGTCCGGCAGAAATATCCTCAATCTTTGCTCCGTCTCTTTGTGCCTGTTTGATCGAAGAATTCATGAAGACGGTACAACGAGAGCCCAGGTCTGTAGGTGCTGTTGCATCGATTCCCAGCAGAGCAAAGTCTTCCACCTCATAATCCATAGAGTGGGCATAAGTTTCCAAAAAGGAGCCACAGCCCGACGAACAGGCCTCGTTCAACTTGATAGAATCAATTGCACCGTTCTTAATATAAAAACACTTGATATCCTGCCCGCCGATATCAAGGATAAAATCGACCTCCGGCTGGAAGTGTTGAGCGGCCGTATAATGCGCGATAGTCTCAACCAATCCGGCATTCGCTTTAAAGGCATGCTGAATCAGAGCTTCGCCGTAACCTGTAGTAGCACAGCCGGCAATCTCAATTCTGTCTCCACACAAGGCACGTATCTTCTTTATCTGCTCGAAAACAATATCTAAAGGCGCACCGAGATTGGGGCAATAATAGCTGTAGAGCATCCTTTTATTTTCGGATATCAAGGCCAGCTTTGTTGTTGTGCTGCCACTGTCGATTCCCAGCCAGGCTTTGCCGGTATAATCTTCGATCGCCTGCTCAGGCACGGTATATTGGTCATGGCGTTCCCGGAATGTCTTGTAATCTTCCCGCTCATTAAACAAAGGCGGTAAACTGCCTCTTTCATAAGTAGATGCATTGTCGGTCTTCTGCAAACTTGCTATCAATTCGTCATAAGTCATAGGTTTTGAGTCACGACTGAAATAAGCTGCCCCTCTTGCCACGGCGAACAAGGCGTAATCCGGGCAAATACTGTTTTCTTGAGACAAATCCAAAGTCTCACGGAAGCGATACCTCAGACCTTTGCAATAGTAAAGCGGTCCGCCCAGAAAGAGGACTTTGCCCTCTAACTGCCTACCCTGCATTAAACCGACAATCGTCTGATTGACAACCGCCTGGTATACCGAGGCTGCCACATCGTCCTTGCTGGCCCCCTGATTAAACAGCGCTTGAACATCTGTTTTGGCGAAGACGCCACACCTTGAGGCGATAGGGTAAATACGCTCAGCTCTGAGTGAAGCCTCATCTAACTCCTGAATGGTCATATCCAGCAGGGCCGCCATCTGATCGATGAAGGCACCAGTTCCGCCGGCACAGCTACCATTCATGCGAGCGTCAGCTCCGCCTTCAAAAAATATCACCTTAGCGTCTTCACCGCCAAGTTCAACAACAGCTCCGGTATCGGGGGCCAATTGCTTAATAATTTCTGCTGTGGAATATACCTCCTGAACAAAGGTAAGCCCGGAAGCCTCGGCCATCCCCAGCCCTGCGGATCCTGAAATGGCTACGGTAAAGGGAGCCTCAGACAACAAATCCCGAGCAGCTTCAAGTATTTCCAGAGTTTTCTGAGAAACATGTGATAGATGGCGATCATAGCGCTCAAATACGATTTGTCCGCTTTGAGAAAAAGAGACCTTGGCCGTTGTCG
>DUPE01000200.1 GCA_012838475.1 Clostridiaceae bacterium | reverse complement strand
GTCAGCCTGATCTTCTATCAGTTGGGTCTGCTGTTCACGACCGGAATCTTCACAGCATGGACCGCTGTTGCCTTCGTCGTTCTAGCGCTGAAGTTCTACCTGCTGCTACGCAAGAACAAATACAATTACGATACACTCTCAGAGTATGCCGTTCATTCTGCATGAGTTAAGGAGGATATTATGTGGCCTACCATAATTGTAGCAACGATTGTTGCAGCTATTCTACTTGCAATCATCTATTCCTCGATCAAGAATAGACGTAGCGGCAAGACCAGCTGCTCATCAGGGAGCTGCTGCGGATGTGCAGCCAGCAGCCTCTGCCACGGGCAAGGTCCGGATGAGCAAACTAAAACCTAAAGCTATCGATTGTATAACGAGAACCGGAGAACAAGGGAAAAATGAATTTTGCTTTCGATACCGGCTTCTATACTATTTCGTCTTAAGACAGAGAATTGACAAATCCTTTAATGTCAATGTTTTTTAAAAAATAAAAAGGCTCCGCTACGATTGAATCTGTAACGGAGCTTATTTGGTGGAGACGAGGGGGATCGAACCCCTTACCTCTTGAATGCCATTCAAGCGCTCTCCCAGGTGAGCTACGCCCCCAAGCAAGTATATATTTCACTATCGCTGGCGATCGCCTGCAACTAACCGCTATTGCACCGATCGACAGCGCCAGACTAAATTATCACATTACCGGCAAACTGTCAACAAAACATGGTTTGACCTACTCTTTGAACGGACAGTTAATAACTCTTTAAACTTTCGTTAGAGAAGGTGGTTTCTGCGATTAGATCAGAAATCCTTTTGTCAAGCAAGGAGCCGATTAGTTCTAGTGAGAAATCCATAGCAGCACCAGGCCCTTTTGCAGTGATAACGTTACCATCTCTAACTACAAGCTTGTTTTCGTGTTGGCCATCCTTAATGCTGTCTTCCACTCCCGGATAACAGGTAAATCTCTTCCCGTTCAATAAGCCTGCTTCAGCCAAAACCAAAGGACCGGCACAGATTGCTGACACCAGTCCTCCTTGTTCAAATACTTGCTGCAGAGCGGAAATTACTTCTATTGTAGCTTTTAGATTATTAGCACCGGGCTGACCCCCGGGTATAACTATCAAATCAGCTTGTGCTATTTGATCTTGGCTAAGGTCAGCAATTAGCTGATCGGCAAACACAGTGACTTTCTGGGCAGATGTGACTTCATACTTATTATTCCAGCTGCAAGTAACGACCTCCGCCTTAGCTCGCCGCAAATAATCAACCGGGGTTAGAGCTTCGATAGTCTCAAATCCTTCTGCCAAAAAAACAATTACATTCTTCTTTGCCATTTTAATCCCCTTTTTAGATGTGTATTAATGTTAGATTGCATGAGACAGCAAGGATTCTGTCAGAATTCGTCTTCCACTATAATACGGAGTCAGAAATTAATTTTATGCGCTAAGTATAGCACAGTAGGTTTAACTTAATGGTCTTTAGATACAGATGCCGGGATAGGCTATAATAAATAAGCTATGAATGCTTAAGAGGTAAATATAGTGAAAATTGCTTTATTCTCAGATGTCTATGTCCCTGCTATTAGTGGAGTATCCACCTCCACTCAACTGCTTCGCAATGAGCTGATCAATAAAGGACATGAGGTATTCGTCTACACTGTGAAGGATCCTGAAGCCATTAATGACGACAAAAACATTGTCAGGTTGCCTTCCCTCCCCTTTATTAGCGAAAAGAGAATATCAATTAATGTAAATCCAAGAACGCGCAGTCAATTGCGTGCCGAAAACTTTGAAATTATTCATACTCAGACAGAATTTGGCTTAGGAACTTTGGGGCGATCACTTGCAAGAAGCGATAACATTCCCTTTGTACATACCTTTCATACGCTTTATGATGATTTCACACGAGATATGCTGGCAAATTGGCCGCGCTTCATAGACAATTCAGCTGCAAAATTGATGCGCAATATTAGTCGGAACTTCTGTAACTCTGCTGATGAGGTTATTGTACCGACAGAGAAAACATCCTATCTGCTTAAAGAATACGGTGTAACAACACCCTTACATATCATTCCTACAGGACTGGCTCTAGGCCGTTTTCGCAAAGCTGCTGCCGAGGAAGAGCAAAAGAAGAAAACAAGAAGCATGCTTGGACTTAAGCCTGGGGATACAGTATTGCTGTATCTGGGAAGAGTATCCAATGAAAAACACATAGATGAGTTGTTCGACTATCTGTTCAAACTATTCCCTCAGATGCCGCAATTGAAATTGGTTGTAACCGGAGAGGGTGCCGCTCTCACTCGCTTAAAGAAACGCGTCAAAAGTGAAAAGCAGACTGATCATGTGATATTCACCGGACCGGTTCCAATAGAAGAGGTCCCCCATTATTATGCGATGGCCGATATTTTCACTTCAGCTTCTCAAAGCGAGACTCAAGGTCTGACATATGTAGAAGCACTGGCAGCGGGACTTCCCATTTTGGTGCGCGAAGATCCCTGCCTGCAGGGTGTAGTTGACAGCGGATATAACGGCTACTATTTTGTTGATGAGAAGTCTTTTGTTGAGGGGCTTGATTTGCTTATCGAGCAATTGCATGAAGACAGAGACAAACTCTCCCGCAATGCCTCCTCTTCTGCTACGAAATATGACGTGTCTCATTTTGCTGATAAAGTACTCAATGTTTATCAACTGGCAAAACAAAAATAGCTTGTGCGGATATCCGCTTTACGATAGATTTGTCACTTGCGATGGAATTGTCACTATCTGATCTATTTATCAATAATCAAAACTTGACTCACAGGAGTAATCTAATGAAAAAATTAATGTCCGGTAATGAAGCAATAGCACGTGGAATATATGAAGCATCCGTTCAAGTAGCCAGCGCTTATCCCGGTACGCCCAGCACTGAAATTTTAGAGAATTTGTCGCACTATCCTGATACATACAGCGAATGGGCGCCTAATGAAAAGGTGGCAGCTGAAGTAGCCTTTGGCGCTGCGGTGGCAGGAGTCAGATCGGTCTGCATTATGAAGCATGTCGGCGTTAATGTTGCCGCAGATCCAATATTTACCTCTTCTTACTTAGGTGTAAATGCCGGCTTTGTGATAGTTTCCGCTGACGACCCGGGCATGCATTCATCCCAGAATGAACAAGACAATAGGCATTATGCACGCGCTGCCAAACTGCCGATGTTTGAGCCGGCAGACAGTCAGGATTGCATTGACATGATGAAGGAAGCATATCTCATATCTGAGGAGTATGACTGTCCTGTATTTTTTCGCACTACTACCAGAATATGCCATTCCAAAAGTCTTGTCAGTGAAGGCGCCAAGCAGGAGGTGCCGTACAAGCCCTATAGCCGCAATGCCGGAAAATATGTCGCAGTTCCTGCGGTGGCTGCCGCTAGAAGACCATTAATTGAAGAGAGAATGCAAAAGCTGGAAGAATACTCCAATCATAGCACCTTTAACAAGATAGAGTTTAATGATAAAAAAATTGGCGTCATCAGTTCGGGAGTAGCAATGCAATATGCCCGCGAGGTCTTTCCCGCCGGCACCTCATATCTGCAGCTTGGATTCACCTATCCCCTGCCTAAGAAACTAATACGCCAATTCGCAAGCGAAGTTGAGACAATATATATTGTCGAAGAACTGGATCCTTTCCTGGAAGAACAAATCAGAGCCATGGATATTAAAGTAGTTGGTAAAGATAAAATACCTGCAATGTTTGAGCTTAACCCATCTATACTTCGTCATGCCTTATCTGATGAAGGTTTTGCTGACGCTGTTATTGAAACTGCTGAAACTAAAATTCAAGCAGTTCCAAGACCGCCTGTTCTTTGTCCGGGATGTCCTCACCGGGGTTTTTTCTATGCTGCCTCTAAGCTCGAAAATACCGTGATCGCCGGCGATATCGGTTGTTACACCCTGGCAGCTTCTGACCCCCTGCTGGCCATGGATACTTGTATCTGTATGGGGGGCGGGTTCACTGTTGCCATGGGAATGGCAAAAGCATTCGAAGCAGCCGGAATAACGGATAAAAAAGTATTTGGTGTAATGGGTGACTCTACTTTTTTTCACAGCGGCATCACCGGAGCCATAGAAATCATCTATAACGGTGGCAATGTCATTCCCGTTGTTCTGGACAATCGCACTACAGGAATGACAGGACAACAGGATAATCCGGGGACAGGCTACAGCGTAACTAATGACCCCGCTGAGAAAATTTCGATACCTGCTATTTTGCAGGCAATCGGATTTCAGGAGATACTAAAACCCAATCCCTTAAACCTTTCTGCTGTTGAAAAGGCATTAAATTTGGCGCTTGAATCCGAGGTACCTACCGCTATCGTTTGGGAAAGTCCTTGTCGTCTAATTAAAAGAGAGGAGTTTGCACCGATTCAATGTGCAGTTGATCGTGATCTGTGTACTAGTTGCAGAGTCTGTCTTGATGTCGGCTGTCCTTCAATCTATTTCGTAGAGGATCAGGCATATATAGACGATACACTATGTGTTGGTTGTACTGTGTGCAAGCAGACTTGCGTTTTTGACGCTATCAAAATAAAGAAAATGGAAGAATAATTCATGCTATCTGAGAAAATCAAAGAATCTAGTCTAATCAAAAATATTGTCTTGATAGGTGTAGGCGGTCAGGGCACAATCCTGGTCAGTAAAATCATTTCATCTGCCCTTGTTACCGCAGGCAAAGATGTGAAAATGAGTGAGATTCACGGTATGGCGCAAAGAGGCGGCAGCGTTTTAACGCAGATACGCTATGGAGAAAATGTTCATTCTCCTATCATTAGTGAAGGCGAAGCGGATATACTTGTCGCCTTTGAGAAGATGGAGGCACTGCGAGGTAGTAAATATTTACGACCTCAGGGCACTATAGTAGTAAATGATTACACAATTATGCCTCTTCCCGCCGCTACCGGCAGAGTTTCATACCCCTCGAGTATTGTTGACTCCTTGCGGGAGAAGTATAACACCATTAGTATTGATGCCGGTGAGGCAGCCATACAATTAGGTGCCAGCCGCGTTATGAATGTTGTCTTATTAGGTGCCCTGGTAGAAGGTTATAACATGACTGAGTTCGACTGGGATCGGGCTTTAGTTGATAATATCAAGCCGCAATTCCTGAACCTGAATATAAGCGCCTTCGCTAAAGGACGTCAGCTGGCAGCTGAGACAATAATTCAAGCTGCAATATGACCGTAATCAAGAATATGATTATTTTATCAGAGGATTTTTGAGAGTTACGCTATAATCTCTTCTGCTTCTTAAGAATTATTAGGTAGTCTTTTCTCTGATCTTTGGGTGGTAGTCGACAGTCTTTATCCGGTTTTTGAGAGTTACTCGATAATCTCACCTCTGCCGGAAATTACAACAACTTGCCAAGGAATAAATTTGCCGCTGGCCTGTAGAGCTCTCTTTACTGCAGCCTCAAGCCCGGAACAACAAGGGACCTGCATACGTACTATTGTTACGCTCTTAATATCATTGAGTTTGATTATTTCAGTCAATTTCTCGGTGTAATCACCATCGTCAAGCTTAGGACAACCGATGATAGCAATGTGATTTTTGATGAAGTCTTCATGAAAATCAGCATAGGCAAAAGCAGTACAATCTGCGGCGATGAGCAATTTAGCGCCATCGAAGAACGGGGCTTGTACCGGAACCAGTTTGATCTGTACCGGCCACTGTCTAAGCTGACTTTGAGGCTTAGGCACCGAACTCGGTGCAGTAGCCGGGTTATCTCCCCTGTCAAAGCTTGCAACGCCTCTCCCCGGACAGACGAATGCTGACTCGCCCGATCCGGAAGAATCTATGGTTTCCCTAAGCTGATTTTGTCTGGCTTTAACCGCCTCGGCGTCAAAAGGTTTTGCCTCTCGTTCGATAATCTCTATCGCACCGGTTGGACAAGCAGGAAGACAGTCACCCAGGCCGTCACAATAGTCATCTTTCACCAGTTTAGCTTTTCCGTCTATCATCACAATGGCACCTTCATGGCATGCTTCTGCGCAATCACCGCAACCATTACATAAATCTTCATCAATTTGCACTATTTTCCTGATCATGTTTTTCTCCTAGTCAGAATATTCAGATTAGATTATATATCATCGAAATTATCGTGATAGTAGAAAGGTTACTTTCTGCCTATATGTCGGAATGATCTCTCAGATAGGATTCTTTGAGATCCCACAGATCCTGAGAAAGATCTACAAAATATAACTGCGGATTCTCAAATCTCTTCATGGTCTCGTATAGTGTGTTCTGCTGCTCCAAGCAAAACTCCCTTATTTCTGATAACTTACGCCTCTCATATACTAGTCTCCCCTTTTCGAAGACCGGTTCAAGCAATTTTTTAACTCTAAAATTTATTAGGGTTTTGCGTTTCCAGGTCAGAAATGGATCAAATATTTCGTAAGGCTCGTCTTCGTTGATAATTTCCCCTTCCAAAGTAATCAAATCAGCTAATGCCTTACCAGAAGCGCGATCGTAGAACCGCCATAGTTCTTTGCAGCCGGGATTTGTAACCTTATCGGGATTGTCAGAGATTTTCATGCGCGGTTCCAGTTCATCACCGGAATCACCAATCGCACATAATTTATAAACACCTCCAAAAACGGGTTCTGATTTTGAGGTAATCAGCCTTTCACCGACACCAAAAGAATCAATCTGAGCTCCCTGGTGAATAAGATTTCTTATCAGGTATTCGTCCATAGAGTTAGATACGGTTATCTTGCAGTCTTGCAGCCCTGCCTCATCTAACACTCTTCTGGACTCGATGGTCAAATAGGCAAGGTCTCCTGAATCAATACGTATTCCTTTTAGCCTTTTTCCCATGGGTTCCAATACTTCTTTGGCGATACGAATAGCGTTGGGTAGTCCACTCTTAAGTGTATTATAAGTGTCGACTAATAAGAGGCAGTTGTCCGGGAAAGAGAGTGCGTAAGCACGAAAAGCCTCATATTCGTCATCAAACGCTTGGACCCAGCTGTGCGCCATCGTACCCAGGCAGGGGATGTCAAACTGCTGTGCTGCTAGAGTATTTGAAGTGCCGGTGACGCCGGAGATATAGGCAGCTCTGGCTCCCAGGACAGAAGCATCATATCCATGAGCTCTTCTGGCGCCAAATTCCATAACCGCTCTGCCGATGGCTGAACGAACAATTCGGGAGGACTTGGTTGCAATTAGACACTGATGGTTGATAGTTACCAAGAGCATTGTTTCAATCATCTGTGCCTGTACTATTGGTCCGCGAACTTTGACGATCGGTTCATTGGGGAAAATCGGCATTCCTTCCGGGACGCACCATATATCACACTCGAATTTGAAATCTTGCAGATATGTGAGGAAATCTTCACTGAAAGTGTCTTGACTGCGCAGATAGTCAATATCATTATTGTCGAAGTTTAGAGAGGTCAGAAAATCAATCATCTGCTCAACACCGGCCATAATTGCATAACCGCCTGAGTCAGGGATTCGGCGAAAGTACAAGTCAAAACAGGCAATTTTGTCACAAAGACCGTGATCCATATAACCATTAGACATTGTGAATTCGTAGAAGTCGGTCAGCATGCTCATATTCGTTTGTTCATTCCAGATATTGTGTTTCATATCTCCTCCTATTTATGGCGTAGATCTCAATTCGTGGCATATCCTATATCAAACAGGGATTTGATTTCAACTATTATATAGTACAAACACATCGAGTTTCACTGACTGATATTATGTTTATTTCCTCAACCGGTTGATCTCGACCAGCGACTACTTAGCTATCAAGTTTTACTGACTACAATTATGTTTATTTCCTCAACCGGTTGATCTCGATCAGCGACTATTTGGCTATCAAGTTTTACTGACTAAAATTCAGGTTCTTACCGCTGTAGATATATTGCTGGACGAAATCTCTAGGCGCCTTCAACAAATTGTCTATAAACTAATAAGGCCAGGTGTCATTGCCAAAAAGTTCCTCCTGAAAATATACTTTTTCAAGGATTAAGCCCTCAGGTGGCATGGTCATGCCCATTTTGGTTCGATCTCCGGCTCGGAGCAAATCTGGAATCATTGACGGATCGATTTTCGCCTGACCTGCTTCTACCAGAGTGCCCATGATTATGCGCACCATGTGGTACAAGAAGCCATCCCCTGTAATCTCAAGCAGATATTCTGTGCCGGATAACTCCCCGAGAATTTGTTTCTGCAGTTCTATATTGTATATTCTTCTTTTGCTCCTGCGAGTGGCACTTCCCTGATCCATCAGGGCAGAAAAATCACGTTCGCCCAGAAAATGCAGACAGCTCTCTCGCATTGCCTGATAATCCAGATCCTGTGGCAGCCAGGCAGTCGTCCGACGGTCAATAGCCGGTCGCGACTGCGAACAAAGTAAGCGATAGCTGTATGTTTTGCCGCAAGCCTGATAACGGGCATGGAAGTCCGGCGCAACGGCTCTGGAAGAAAGAACGCTAATGCCATTCGGAAGCTTTGTGTTTAAGGCCAGAAATATGTTTTCGTCAGGAATCGGGGTGGAGGTGAACAAATGGGAAATGTGGCAGCGAGCGGATACTCCTTTATCGGTGCGGCTGCAACCAATGATTGCCTTCTTTTCTCCCGTAAGTTCTTCCCAGGCAGCCTCAAGCGTTTCTTGCACTGATAAGGCATTTGCCTGACGTTGCCAACCGTGAAAACAGCTGCCGTCGTATTCTACAGCCAGCGCAATTTTTCGCTCACCTTTATTCATTAGAACTTAAGAGGTTATCAGAGGCAAAAAGGGCTGCACCTATCACTCCGGCATCGCTGCCTAATTCAGCTAAAGCAAATTTTGGCTCCGGATATCCGTATGGCAAATAAGCCAAATCAATACTGATCTCAGCTACTCTGCGCAGGAAGTCCTCGCCGGACTGGCTGATACCTCCACCTAGTATTATCAACTCAGGCATGAGTATATTAATGATATTAGCGCACCCTTCAGCAACATTACGAATATATTTACTCACTACATTTGCTGCAGTAGAATCACCTAACTCTGCAGCCAAAAAGGCAGTTCTGCCGGAGATTCTGCCCTCTTGTTCTTCAACAAGCTGAGCCAAACCGGATGAAGGATTAAATTGAATCGCTTCTCTGGTCATACGAATGAGAGCAGTTGCGGAACCATATACTTCAAAGCAGCCTTGCCTGCCGCAAGTGCAAGGGATACCATTCAAACGAATCACATGGTGGCCAAGCTCTGAGGCGGCATTATTAAAGCCGGTATACAGTTTGCCATCAATAATAATGCCTCCGCCAACTCCGGTACCGAGCGTCAGCATAACCTGATTTTTGTATCCTCGACCTGCTCCCATCCTGCTTTCTGTTAAGGCTGCAAAGTTAGCGTCGTTACCAAGGAAAATCGGAACCTCCGGAAGCTGGGAAAATTTGTCTCTAAAAGGATAATTATAAAAGGAAAGATTATTGGTATTTAAAATAACGCCTTTGTCATTGTCTACATATCCCGGCACGCCTACACCCATAGCTAAAATCTCATCAGCAAGAACATTTTGTTCAGCCATCAGCTTGATCAGCATGTCATCGATCT
>DUPE01000193.1 GCA_012838475.1 Clostridiaceae bacterium | reverse complement strand
TCCGCCCAGTCAGGCTGCTCTGATTACTGCACAAGAATCTACTTTGGCAGTGTTTTTCGGCTGGTTATTACTTAACGAAACTTTGACTAGCCGTGAGCTTATCGGCTGTGCCTTCATGCTGGCAGGAATTCTTATCTCCCAGCTAACGCCTTCGAAACGTAGGTCTGAAGATCAAAATTGTTGATATTCATCGGGAGTATCTCTTTTGCTGCGGTATGTGAGTGAAGACTCGCACCCGGTACGGATAATCGTCTTTGATTAGCAATGCTGAGGATAATCGTCTTCAAACTATCTTCTTTAAAAAGAACTTGAAAGGGTGGTAAAGGATATTAATTGAAGAGGTGAATGTAGTTTTTTTGGAGTAAGCGCTGTACATAATCTAAGTATCCAAAACACTTGAAAAGATATTTTCGATACATTGACATAAGGGCCTTATTGTGTCACAATTCTTCCCAGAAAGCTTTAAGCAGGTACAGAGAGACTTGTAAGATTTCTTACATTCCAAGTAGTTCTACTACGGCTACTCGTTGTAAAACTGCCTGAGGACATGTGATTTTACAGTCTCAGCGGCAGCTTTTTTATGAGGAGGTAAGCCGATGAGTTCAGAAAAAAATACTGTTAAATTAGGTGAAGAGGCAATCTATAGTCTTAAGGGACTTCCGGTTGGCAAATCTTTGTTACTGGGGCTGCAACATGCTTTTGCCATGTTTGGAGCGACTATTCTGGTTCCCCTGATAACGGGACTAGACGTGTCAACGACACTGTTGCTGGCTGGCTTAGGTACGCTTTTGTTTCATCTCTTGACGAAGGGGAAGGTACCGGCTTTTCTGGGTTCTTCCTTCGCTTTTATTGCTGGCTATAATGCCGTAACGATGGGAGGACCTGATTCTCCGACCTTCATTGCAGAGAATCTGCCGAAGGCAAGCGGAGGGGTGTTCTTTGCCGGTCTTGTCTATGTAGTTGTTGCGGCGCTGTTTAAGTTCTTTGGGGTTGAGAGGGTAATGAAGTTCTTCCCGCCCGTTGTGACCGGACCGATAATCATCTCTATAGGTTTGATCCTGGCCCCTACAGCGATCCAAAGCGCATCGACAGACTGGCTGCTTGCCATTGTTGCCGTTGTGACTGTTGTTGTCTGTAGTATCTGGGGCAAGGGGATGGTCAAGATTATTCCAATTATGTTGGGTATCGTAGTCGCATATATTGTCGCTCTAGCTTTGAATAGAGTTGACTTTTCCATTGTAGAATCTGCCCGTGTTTTCTCAATACCGCTGCATAAGGAGAATTTTATGGTCCTAGATATATCTGCGATTATCACGATCATTCCCATATCCTTAGCAACAATCATGGAGCATATTGGCGATATCTCTGCAATCAGCGCGACTACAGGCAAAAATTACATTGCCGAACCCGGGCTGCATCGCACTTTGCTGGGTGATGGACTGGCAACCAGCATGGCGGCAGCAATTGGTGGACCTGCGAATACTACATATGGCGAGAACACAGGGGTCCTTGTTTTGACCAAGGTATATGCTCCGCAGGTTATGCGTATCGCGGCTGTTATGGCGATTATCGCCAGCTTTTTTCCGGTAGTCAGTGGGGTTATCGAGAGCATACCGGCAGCGGTTATCGGTGGTGTCTCTTTGATCTTATACGGTATGATCTCAGCCATCGGGGTGCGCAATATGGTTGAGAATCAGGTTGATCTTACTAAGAGCCGTAATCTGATTGTTGCTGCCGCTATTCTGGTCACTGCACTAGGGTTCGAAGTTACCGGTGGTCTGCAGTTTTCTGTTGGTGCCAGCCAGATTCACCTTTCAGGCTTGGCCATCGCGGCAATTGTAGGCATAGCTCTCAATGCGATCTTACCGGGCAAAGATTACACCTTCACGATCGAGCAGCCGAAGGATACCGGAGTTGATTTCTCCGGTGTGACAGAGGACTAACAAAAGCAACTAGCAGC
>DUPE01000124.1 GCA_012838475.1 Clostridiaceae bacterium | reverse complement strand
GAGGATCGACCGCATGATATATCAGAACTGTCAGAGGATCAGCTTATAGCAATGAAATCCACCCTTAATAAGATGAAAAAGAATATGCTTGATCTTAACATGATCACAGGGAAATAAGCCGACACTTACAGATGACCATAAGCGGAGAGTCTCAGACCTAAATGTGATCCTTACATAAAATTACTTATCGTAAAAAAAACGATTAGTACCTTATCTCACGATATATGTCCTCTTTTGAGGTTAGGGTAATCGGTATCATGTCTCACAACGAATGTCCTCTCCTGAGCGTATAGCTAAACCTTGCTATACTAAAAGGACAAAGGAGTGATTTTATGTCTCTACTAGCAGCTTATGTAATGCCACATCCGCCTCTGGCCATACCTGATATCGGCCGTGGATCAGAAGCAAAGATTCCGCAAACAATGCAGTCTTATTATCAGATAGGCTCTGAGATCGCCAGTCTTGAGCCTGATACAATAGTGATAGTATCGCCGCACGCAACGACCTATGCTGAGACTTTTGCGATTGACGGCGACGAGGCTTTGAAAATGTCCATGGCGTCTTTTGGATCTCCTCTTGCCGTAGGAACGATGCCATCTTTAACCATTGATTCCGATCAGGAACTTGCTCGTGAGATTAAAGACAAAGCAACAGCTAAACATCTTCCAGTGATTCTCAAAAAAAGCGATAAACTGCGCGGTAGTGAGAGAGTAGATCATGGCAGTTTTGTGCCTCTCTTTTTCGTCGCACTGAGTGAAGATGCATTGACAGGCAAAGCATCTTCACAAGAACTGCATTTAAGAGCCAAGGTAGTTCGACTCTCCTTTAGTGGCTTATCCGAGAAGACGCATCATGAATACGGCACAGTTATCCGCGATGCTATTCAAGAATCCGGCAAACGGGTAGTCTTTATTGCCAGTGGAGATCTCTCGCACCGTCTGAAGGAAGATGGTCCTTATGGCCTTTCCCCTCGAGCAAAAGCCTTCGACAAAGATCTGGTTTCTGCCTTGGCCGTCGGAGATTTCGCCAGACTAATGACCTATCAGGATGATCTCCTGGACGAGGTTGCTGAATGTGGTTTAAGGTCTATAAATATCCTGGGTGGTGTTATTGACGGTGCGGACTACGAGCCGGAGCTGCTAAGCTATGAAGATACATATGGCGTTGGGTACGCTCAGGCTGCTTTCCGACAGATTACCTGGAGATCTCAAGAGTCAGGGGAATCGGAGCGAGCATCCACAAGCAAACAGGCTAAAGCCGCCGAAAGCAAGCAAGAGGAAGTAGTCGAAAGCAAACAAGCCGAAGCCGTCGAAAGCAAGCAAGCCGAAGCCGCTGAAAGCAAGCAAGCCGAAGCCGCAAAACAGATTTCCTGGCTTGCAGGATTAGACCCTTATGTAGCTTTGGCGCGCTATACAGTAGAAACCTATGTCCGTAGTGGCAGTGGACCTCTTTTATCAGCTGAGGAGCTTGCTGCTCTGCCGCCGGAAATGTCCAAAGAGAAAGCCGGCACTTTTGTGTCGTTACATAGCAAGGGAAATTTGAGAGGTTGTATCGGAACCATACAGCCTTATGCTGAGAATATTGCCGAAGAGATAATAGACAATGCAATTTCCGCCAGTACCAAAGATTTCCGCTTCTATCCGGTTAAAGAAATAGAGTTGGATAGTCTGGAGTACAGCGTTGATGTTCTAACGACGCCAGAGCGCATTGACAGCATCAATGAACTGGATCCAAAACGTTACGGCGTGATTGTCAGCCGCGGCAGCAGGAGGGGACTGCTCCTCCCCGATCTTGAGGGCGTAGATACTGCAAAAATACAAGTGGACATAGCCCGTCAAAAAGCAGGTATCAGTCCAGACGAGAAATTAACGCTGGAGCGTTTCCAGGTTATACGCCATAGATAAGGCAAAATGGTACTTTATTAATAATATCCAAGCGAGAACATTTCAAGATAAATATTAGAAGCATGATTGTCCTTAGAAAAAGATATACACCTGAATAATTCGGAGAGAGCGATACTCGCATGAATGATTCGGTTAAAATGACACCCTCAGAATAATTCGGAGAAAGCGAAACACGCATGAATGATCCAACTATAAATCAACAAGACGAGTCAAGAACAGTAGATTCATCAACTGGAGGCAGATCGCTGACCTGTCCGCTCTGCCATCATGCTTGTCGCCTGGCTCCAGATGATGTGGGGGTCTGCCACGCCCGTGCAAATATAGGAGGCAAAATTCTTAACAAATTTGCCGGCAAATTATCAAGTCTGGCTCTGGATCCAATAGAGAAGAAGCCCCTGCCTAATTTTCACCCGGGTATGCAGATCCTTTCTGCCGGAGGATTCGGCTGTAACATGGTCTGTCCCTTCTGCCAGAACGCTTCCATTTCACAAATCATAGCGGAGAAAATCCTCTCCGAATCATATTACAGTCCGACAGAACTGCTTAAGATAGCAGAGCAGACGCGAAACGAGGGCAATATCGGCATCGCCTTCACCTATAACGAACCCCTGATAAATTTTGAATACATTCTTGAGACCTTTGAGCTTGCCAGAGAAAAAGGCTTAGAAACCATCCTAATCACTAACGGCTGTTTTATGCCCGCAATTGTTAAGAGGATTGCCAAAGTTACGACCGCCTGGAATATTGACCTGAAGTGTTTCAACAAGGAAGGCTATGAAAGCTTGTGTGGCGACTTCGATCTGGTCAAATCCACGATTGAGATAGCAGCCCGGACAGCCCATCTGGAGGTAACGACACTGGTCATCCCCGGCTTCTCTGATGATGAAGAGGAGATGAAGGCGCTTACCGGTTGGCTCGCCAGCCTTGACCCAGAGATCCCCTACCACCTGTCACGCTATTTCCCCCGCTATAAGATGGCCTATCCCCCGCCCACACCGCTTCGCACCATGTCCAAACTAAAGACCATCGCCGAACAAAACCTCAGCACAGTAATACTCGGCAACGTTTAGAGACCGGCTGTAAGTGTTTTAGATTTATCCAACAATCATTTCCCATAATATGCTTTCTGATAATTGAGCTTTATTGTTGTAATATGTATGTTGATATGCATTGGCGCTGCAGTCATGAAAGAGAATGGCAGTTGAGGGAATAGTATGAATGAAGAAAACAAGAAATTAATCGAAGACTTTGTAATAGAACGTGATTGGGATCAGTTCCATACCCCGGAAAACCTTGCCAAGTCAATAGTAATTGAAGCAGCTGAATTACTGCAACTCTTCCAATGGGGGTCCGATAATAGTGTAGAAAGAGTACGTGAAGAAATCGCAGATGTGATTATTTATACCCAATTATTTCTTAATAAGATGAAGCTTGATATAAATGAAATTGTAAGAGAAAAGATACATAACAATGAAATGAAATATCCAGTTAATCTTTCTAAAGGCAGTAGTAAAAAATATACGGAATTTGAAGTATGATTATTTACCATTCAGACGTAAAAGGATTCAAAGATGCCCAGATGTCAGGTATACTTGCTGATCAATTAGACAGGCAAGTTCGTGAGAACTTTAGGCAATCATCTCAAAGTGAGATCCAATCGTGGCGAAACTCGCTAGCTTATATGCACATGGTCATAAATGATCCTTCAATTCCTGATGATGCGGGAGTTGCTATTGAGTACATGATTCCGAGCAGTTCTAAACGTATAGACTTCTTATTAAGTGGATATGATCAGAATGATAAAGCCTCAGTTGTAATAATTGAGTTGAAACAATGGTCCGAAGCTGAGATGGTAACAGAAGGAAATGACTTAGTCGAAACATATGTTGGAAAGGGGATCAGGCAGGTACCCCATCCCAGTTACCAGGCATGGTCATATGCCAGTTTGCTTGAGGATTTCAATGAAGCTGTAAATACCCAGCGTATAGGCTTGTATCCTTGCGCATATCTGCACAATTATATGCGCAAAAAAAATAATGATCCCCTGACTGATGATAAGTACCAAGAAATACTAAATAAGGCACCGATGTTTGCGCAGACAGATGCTCTGAAGTTGAGAGGATTCATTAATAGACATGTAAGACAAGGCGATCGAAAGAAAATACTATATACCATTGATAATGGAAGAATCAGGCCTTCTAAATCATTACAGGATAGACTGCAATCCATGTTGGACGGAAATCAAGAATTCATTATGATTGATGACCAAAAGGTTGTATATGAGCGCGTCCTGTCTATGGCTGAAAAGACAAAAAGAGACAACAAAAAACGAGTGATGATTGTTGAAGGGGGACCTGGTACAGGTAAGAGTGTCATATCAATTAATCTGTTGTGTGAACTGATTGCCCGTGACAGAGTAACACATTACATAACAAAAAATGCAGCCCCCCGACAAGTATATAAAGCTAAACTTAAAGGTAGTTTGTCTATCAGCTCAATAGATAATTTGTTTAAAAACTCAGGAACTTATTATGAGGCCAATGAGAATGAACTGGATATTGCTATTGTTGATGAAGCTCATCGCTTGAATGAAAAATCGGGTCTTTATGGTAACAGAGGTGAAAACCAGATCAAGGAGATTATCACAAGCAGCAAGTGTTCAGTATTTTTCGTTGATGATGATCAAAGAATAACTACATCTGACATCGGAACCAAAGAAGAAATTCTTAAGCAGGCTCAAGCACTTGAAGCTATTATTCTTACGGACTCTCTGGAATCTCAATTTAGGTGTAACGGTTCTGACAGCTTTATTGCCTGGCTGGATGATGTATTGCAAGTACGCGAGACAGCGAATAAAATTCTTGATTTTGATTATGATATTGATGTCGTAGATAGCCCCCATGAACTATTGAACTGGGTAGAATCCAATAATCGCGATAATAAGGCAAGGATTATTGCAGGTTATTGTTGGGAGTGGCCTAAAAAGGAAAGAAGCAATCCGGAATATAAGGATATTGTTATTGAAGAATATGATTTTGGCATGAGCTGGAATTTTGATCAAGGAGTATGGGCAATTGAACCGGATTCTGTTAATCAAGCTGGCTGTATACACACAGCGCAAGGATTGGAATTTGATTATGTAGGTGTAATCATTGGACCTGATCTGTACTTCAAAGATGACAAAGTGATGACTGATTCTTCTAAACGGGCAAAATCAGATCAATCATTAAGAGGTTTAAAGAAGAAGAGCAAAACCAATCCACAGGAAGCTGAAGAGATTGCTGATCGAATTATTCGAAACACATATAGAACACTTATGACAAGAGGTATGAAAGCTTGTAGAGTGTTTTGTGTGGATGATGCCTTAGGAGAGTATTTGAAACAACGCATATCAGCAATACCGATAGATTATGGCGATTTAGACGTTTTAGACTATGGACAGTTGAAAATTGCTGATGGTTGTAATTTCGACGCCCGATATTGATGACACATCTATAAACAGAAATTGGCTGATGCATCTGTTAGGAAATTATTTGGTGCTGCAGTGTAGTCCTTAGGAGGGAGAAGGTATGGAATTGCTGATAGTGACAGGGCAGAGCGGAGCAGGAAAGTCTTTGTCCCTGGATGTTCTGGAGGATATGAACTATTACTGTATAGATAATCTTCCGCCACAGATTTTGCTGAATTTTACTGACTTTATGAATGAGCATGACCCCATGCAGCGGAAGATCGCCTTTGGCATCGACTCCAGAAGCCAGAATATGTTCACCGATTTTGAGCGGGTTCTTTCCGACTTGGATGACAAGGGTATTGAATATAAGATCTTGTATCTGGACTGCAATACGGAAGTATTGCGTAAGAGGTATAAGGAGTCCAGGCGTATACACCCCCTGATGACAACTGAGAATCTAAGCTATGAAGTGGCGATTAATAAAGAGAAAATCTATCTTGCACCTATAAGAGAGCGCGCTTCTTATATTATTGATACTTCCTATCTTACTCCTACCCAGCTGCGCGGCAACTTACTTAAGACCCTGTCGCTGGATTCCCGTGATTCTATGGTAATAAACATCTATTCTTTTGGGTTTAAGCATGGCACTGTCAGTGACGCTGATTTGCTCTTTGATATGCGCTGCCTGCCCAATCCCCACTATATTGATGAGCTGCGCCCGTTAACAGGGGACGACCGTGAAGTAAGTGAATATGTCATGGGTTTCCCGGAAGCGACAGGGATGCTCACCAGAATCCTGGATTTTCTTCATTACTCCATACCTCTTTATATTACGGAGGGCAAGGCTCAGTTGGTCATAGGTATCGGCTGCACCGGAGGTCGCCACCGCTCGGTCACATTTGCCAATTACATTGCAGATGACCTGCGCAGCAAGGGCTATAAGGTAATAGTCACTCACCGGGACAAAGATAAAACAATTCAATAGGAAAGCAAACCAGTCTACCGTGCCTGTGTGTATTTAATCAAGCACAGCGTGAGGCTGTTCCTAATAGGCACACTTACATAATATGAGGGAGGCAATATGCAACAAGACAACTTACATGGATTTACCCTCCGCAGCAGCAATACTATCCCTGAAGCTGCTGTCGATGCTTACGAATATCTGCACGAAAAAAGTGGTTTGAGACTTCTGCTCCTACAGTCTGACAGTACCAACAAGTCGTTTACCATCGGTTTTCGCACGCCGCCGCCGGACTCCACCGGTGTTCCTCATATTTTGGAACACTCTGTGCTGGCAGGGTCGAAGAAGTACCGCACCCGTGAGCCTTTCATGGATATGCTGAGGACTTCCAGGCAGACCTTCCTCAATGCGATGACTTTTGAAGACATGACGATTTATCCACTTAGCTCGCAAGATGATCAGGATTTTCTCAATCTTATCTCCGTCTACATGGATGCTGTCTTTTTTCCTCGCATTTATGAGACCAGGGAGATATTCCTGCAGGAAGGATGGCATCTCGCTCTGGAAGAAAAGGACGCCCTTCTCACTTATAACGGTGTTGTCTATAACGAGATGCGCGGAGCTTACGGAGATTCCGGCACCCAAATATTTTATGATATTGCGAAGGCGCTTCATCCCGGATCGTCATACAGCTACGAGTCCGGAGGATATCCCTACGATATTCCCCAACTGCGCTACGAAGATTTTTTGGATTTTCATAGACGCTACTATCACCCGTCAAATGCTCTGATCGTCTTACACGGAGCAATAGACCAAGATAAGCTGTTTCCGTTCTTCGATCAGGTGTTGTCAGAGTTTACGCCTTCATCTGAAAAAATTGAGATAGAGCCGGGCTCTGCCCCTGCCGCTAAACAAGAGTTTCAAAACTTTGAGTTTAATGGCGAGGAGGGAGTCACAGCAGAAAAGCACAGCTGGCTTTCCAGGGTCTGGAATCTGGGAGCGATCGAATCAGTGGAGGATCGCTTTTTGGCACAACTGGTCTACGGCGTCTTAGTTGAGTCAGAGTCGGCGCCGCTAAAGCTGGCACTGCGCGCCGCTGGACTGGGCGAAGACATCATGTGCTATAGCGCGGACACTTTTTACACAGACTTTGGCGTGCTGGCTCGCAATATCAATCCTGAACGAGCCGGTGAGTTCAACAAGATAATTGAGCGGGAGCTTAAGCAGGGAGTAGAGCAGGGGTTCAACTCTGATCTGCTGCTGGCCGAACTAAATAGCAGAGAGCTGAATCTGCGCAGATCAGGCGGAGCCAATCGCGGGATCATCTATTCTATTCGAGCCTTGTCTCGCTTCCGCTATAGGCAACCCCTGCTGATAGATCTGGCCTTTGATGAGCCGCTGAAGAAGCTGAGAGCGGATCTGAATAAGGGACTGTTTGAGGACTATGTCAGGCGGAACATTCTAGAGAACTCAAATAGTATTGCCGGCATTCACCGGCCGATTACCGGTATGTATCAAAAACTGGATAAGCAAGTGGCAGCCGAGTTGGAGCAAAGAAAAAATGAGCTTTCGCAAGATGAAATAGACAAAATAATTGCAGATACGAAGGCGCTTATCGCCTGGCAGGATAAGCCTGACACTCCGGAGGAGAAGGAGACACTGCCGTATCTGTCTCTTACGGATCTGGATGGCTCTGTCTCTGATATCAAACAGGAAGTCGAGATTTCTGAGAATATTGAATACCTGCTACACCCGCAGCCGACAGGGGGAATAGGCACTTTTGCGCTCAGTTTTGATCTTGATGCTATTTCTAGAGAAGATCTGGTTTTTGTCCCTTATCTGGCTCGCCTCTTAGGTGATCTTAGCACTAACAAGAGGGATTATGTTGAGCTCAACAATGAGATCGGTAAGACTTGCTCCGGCTTTTCATTTGTTGCAGGCACCTCGTTGAAATTCTCAGATCCCACCAAATACAAACCGAGACTCATTGTTCGTTCTCACGCGTTAAATGCCAAAATTGAACCTATGTTTGATCTTTTACAGGAAGTAATTCTCGATACTGAATTCACAGACAGGGTCAGACTGAAGGAGCTATTATTGACCGCCAAATCTGACTATGAAGATTATGTCGACAAAAGAGCAGATCAAGTCGCAATAAGGCATGCAACTGCCAGGATTAATCCAGCCAGTGCTATAACCGAGGAATTCAACGGTCTCAATTACTATTGGCATCTATGCGATTTGTTGACCGATTTTGACAATAAAGCAGAGGATTTGATCCGGGGTTTAATCAGGGTCAAAGAGCAGATCTTTCGCAGTAGCAAGATGACAGTCTCGCTCACCGCGGAAGAGGATGGTCTATCCACATTATTCCGGACAGCCAAATCTTATCTCCGGTCCTTGCCGGCAGAGGCCAGCCCCGGCCGGGAATTTGCGTTTGCGGCCGAGCCCTTGCACGAAGGACTGTACATGTCATCTAATGTCAATTATGTCACCTTATGCTCAGACTACCGAAACATCGGTATTGAGTATGATGGCTCAATGGCGGTACTGGAGAATCTCCTGACCTCAGATTATCTTTATCAACTGATTAGGGCTAAAGGCGGTGCTTATGGCCAGGGAATATCCTTAAGCACCGGCGGAATTATAGCACTTTCTTCCTACAGAGACCCGAAATTGGCAGAGACAGTTGAGGTCTACAAAGGACTACCCGGCTGGCTTAGATCCGCTTCTTTAACCCCCCTTGAGCTTGAGCGGATTATTATCGGTTCGCTAAATAAATTTGATCCGGTGATCAGTCCTTATGAAGTAGACCTTATTATGCTGGAGCGCAGATATTCAGGTTTAGATGCAAATAGATTAGCCAAGCTGAAGAGCGAAGCAATGGCAACCAGTCTTTCATATTTACACGAAGCCGCTGACTGGTTGGAACAGGCTATCGCCCAAGGCTCCATCTGCGTAGTAGGCGATGAGGCAAATTTGCGCGCCTCGGGACTGGATTTTGATCAGCTGACCCGCTTGAAGAGACTGTAAATACTTAAATTGACATTTGTCAGGGCTGGAGGCTAAAATGAGTGACGTGCCATAAAGGATTGCTAAAGGCTTATTGCAATAACAAGTCGAATAACACATATGGCGGGATAGCAACTTATTTGGATATAGAGCCATTGCATTAGTGCATAGACATTTCCTGGATTAGTAATTGATTCAGGCAGTAATGGAGAGTTGGTCGAGCGGCTGAAGGCACCGGTCTTGAAAACCGGAGAAGGCGTTAGTCTTCCGTGGGTTCAAATCCCACACTCTCCACCAGTGTTAACCCCCCTGTGATTACCGCATCACAGGGGTTTTGTGTTTTGCTGGCAGCCTAAATGATAGCCTATGATAGCCTGATTTATCCCAGTTTATATTAAGTCCTTCTACTCAGGCAACCTTGCCAATACGCTAATTTTTTTCTTTTGCTTTTCACTCTTCAAGCTGATAATTTTATTTGCCGACTTTAGTGTGAACTGCCATTGATTAGATCCCGAAAAATCAGAATCCGGTTGTCTTATAAACTATTGACAGTTGAACGACTATTATATAATATATAGTAGTAGTCGACAGATAATACTAATTAATTGTAGAGGAGGACATCGTGTGAACATTCAATATAAAAAAGGAATTATAGAACTATGCGTGCTTAGCTTATTGAAAAAACGGGATATGTATGGCTACGAGATTTCCGATCTTCTATCAAAAGAAATTAGTATTGCAGACGGTACAGTTTATCCAATTTTGAGAAAACTGAAAACAGACGGTCTACTTACCACTTATCTGCAGGAAGAAAGCGGTGGACCGCCAAGAAAATATTATTCACTAACTGAATATGGTAGTGAATCGTACGCAAGGGATCGTGAAGAATACATACGATTCGCAAAGACAGTTGAAGCACTCATAGAAGGTGATTAAAATGAAAAAGAATGAATTTATGGATTTACTCATTACGGAGCTAAATCACAATAAAGTCCCTGATTCTTCTGATATTGCAGATGAATATGAACAACATTTCTTCTTCAAAATGAATGATGGGTATACTGAAGAGGAAATTGCCGCAAAGCTGGGAGATCCGGCTCAACTTGCCGGCCAATATGCTGTAGATGAGAATCAAAGAATACTAAAGGGTAAAGGAATCAAGGCTTTCACTGTTTTTGGCCTTAGTCTGGCTGCCGTTGCTGCTGTATTGTTTTTTATCTTAATTATCGCCTGGGGAGTTGTAATGGCCTTGTTTTCCCTAGTAAGTATGGTTATGGCGGCGTGTTTGATAAGCGGTTATGAGCCTTTGCTGAATATTGTACCAATGCCTTCAGCAAGCTCCATATTATTTGGACTCTCTCTAATAGCCCTTTCAGTTTTATCTGCCGTTGGCTGCATCTATTTTGCAGCCTTCGTTCGCCAGTTATTGCGCGCATATCGCAGATTTCATCAAAACACGATGGCTGCCGCAAATGCCAAACCGGGATTACCATCACTGGCGCCTTTTTACAGTTTTGCTTCCAGGAGCAAACGCAACCTCCGTCGTGTGGCACTGGCAACATTGCTTGCTTTCGCGGCGCTATCTATTCTCGCCATAATTGTGTCGATGCTGCAAGCAGATTCCCTGCAATTCTGGCATATGTGGGATTGGTTTAAATAATAATATTCGAGAAACAATTGAAATATTACTCTATTAATTATGTGGCCAATTTCATGAAACAAGGTAAGCTAAAATATATTAGCAAATATCAGCCAACTGGTTACTATTAAACTGATAGTTCCATCATTTTTTATCACCCCTTGAACGGGAGCAGACAAAGCATCAGAGTGTTGAGAAAAAGAAACAAATCTTACAGGATACATTTTCCAAGCTTCGTTGCTTGCTGGATTCAGGCGTCAATAGTAAAGTGTATTTACGAGCTTTCTGAGTAGAAAAAATAGATCTAACTACGTTGAATAACAAAGCATTAGCTCGTTCATTTCAGACGAAACGTTATCTCATTTACCTGACGGAAACTTAGGAGGAACAAGAATGGAACACAAATTACCCGAACTGCCCTACGCAAAAGATGCTCTGGAACCTATTATTTCAGCAGAGACAATCGAGTATCATTATGGCAAGCATCATCAAGCCTATGTAAACAACTTGAATAAACAAATTGTGGGCACTGAGTTTGAAGATATGCCCCTGGAAGAAATAGTCAAGAAATCCAGTGGAGGCATATTTAATAATGCTGCTCAGGTGCAAAACCACACTTTCTACTGGAATTGTTTGGCTCCAAATGCCGGCGGGAAACCGAGCGGCAAACTGGCAGAAGCCATTGACGAAGCCTTTGGATCATTTGAAGAGTTTAAAGAGAAGTTTTCAGCTACAGCCGCTGGAACCTTTGGCTCCGGTTGGGCATGGCTGGTCAAGGACGCTGACGGCAAACTTGAGATAGTCAGCACCGGCAATGCAGGCACACCTGCTGCAGAAGGTAAAACACCTCTGTTGACCTGTGATGTTTGGGAGCATGCCTATTATGTTGATTACAGGAATGCCCGCCCGGCATACATAGAAAAATTCTGGGATCTTGTCAATTGGGACTTTGTTGCCGGAAATTTATAAGATTTTTTCCAGTTGGCGCAAGACTCTTTGCCGATTTTCTTGGTGCGGAGAGCAGATATGCCCGAATAAAATGGCTCCGGTCTTGCTGCTCACTCTGACGTAGTGCGGAGAGTAGATGTATCCTACCAAATGGCTTCGGCATGCTGCCTGCTTAGCCTTAGCATATTGGGCTGATCTAGCTGTTCCGGCTAAGTTTGGCAAACAGGGACGATCCGGCGCCCTTATCATTAATTAGGACTGTTGAGGATTTAACTAAGATTATTCTTCATTATAATGGGGATACCTCACAATGAGAGGCCCCCCATTCTCTTTGATAGAGAAGCGAAATAACATAGCAGGAGAGTATGGTCTTTGTCCAGAACGAGGGGCTCCCTCGCTTAGTGGAAAGGCGAAAGAGCATAGAAGGAAGCATGATTTTGCCCTCACAATTAGAGGTCCTTTTCTCTTTGACAGAGATGCGAAAAAACGTAGCAGGAGAATATGTTTTTAGTCTCAACAAGATACACTTTCATTTTTTGTTAAAGGTAGATTAAAATTTAGGCTATTCCATTTACCCGGAAGGCAGACAGAATTTGGATGATCCGCGGATTATATGTAGTTGGAGTAACAGCGGATAGCTTGAGTGATCGCATGACCTGTTATAGCAGGATCGTCATGTGATGACAGGAGGATTAGAGCTTGAGAATCAGACTGACCAATTGTAGCCTTATAAATAAAAACTTACTAATTCTCGATCGAGCCATCCAAATCGAAGACGGTCTGATCGAAGCAAAAGGCTCCATGCAGGACAGTATCCGCTGGCCGAAGGCGGATAAGGAATTATCGCTGACCGGATACATTGTTTTGCCTGGCTTAATGGACGCACATATGCATTTGCTTAATTGGGCCTTGCGCCATAATCAGCCTTCTCTAGATGACGTGCGTAGCATAGATGAACTCTTATTGCTTCTGGGCAATCAAGTGCACAAACAGCAGGAGGAGGGCGATTCCAGACCGATAGTCTTAGGAGGCTGGAATGAAGAGCTCTATCCAGAGCATCGCCCGCCCACATTGCAAGAACTTGATGAAATAAGCGGTCAGATACCAATTGTTCTAACACGCATCTGCGGTCATGTTTGTGTGGTCAATTCAGCAATTCTTCGAGATTTTGCCTGGCAGGAATTTGCGTCAAAAGAGCCGGGCTCAGTCGGGTTTGATCAGGACGGACAACCAAATGGCTTCTTGTCCGAGAGCGCCATGATGAAGCTGCTGTCTCTGCATGAGAATATGAGCAATAACAAGCAAAAGGAGCTTCTTCTCTTAGGCCTGAAAAGCATGGCCGCCTACGGTCTGACGGCAATAGCAAGTCAGGAAACAAACAGTCTTGATGACTTGGATTTTCTCACCGCTTTGATGGAAATATATGAAAAGGAGGAAGCGCTGCCTGCATATTGTGCACAGATAGGGCTTTCCCATCCGGACGAAATCCCGGAATTTTTAGCCCTTAGAGAAGAATTTCGCGGACACCCGGATATTACCATCAGCTCTATCAAATTATTTAAAGATGGCAGTTTAGGCGGAAGAACAGCTTTGCTGCACGAACCATACTGCGATGAACCGTCCAAAACGGGACTGGATCTTATCCCTTATACTGATCTGCTGCAATGGTTTCAAAAGGCCAATAAAGCCGGTGTTCAACTTACTATTCATGCGATTGGCGACCGGGCAATCGCAGAAATCATTAGCGCTTTTACCGAGGCCTGCCGCACTGATCCAGAACGTGCCAATCCAAACCGTCATACGATTATCCATTGTCAGATCACAGATGATGATCTGCTGAGAAGGTTGTCAGAGACAAATCTTGCCGTAATAGCGCAGCCTCTCTTTGCCCGCTCTGACTGGTCCATGGCCTTGTCCAGGTTGGGGGAAACAAGGAGAAATCTAGCTTACGATTATCGCTGCGTCGTTGACTTGGGGATCCATCAGGCCTTTAGTTCGGACAGTCCGATTGAGTCGGCGAATCCTCTGCTGACTCTGGCAGCCGCCATTGATCATCCACAACCTGATAAATCCCTCTCTTTATCTGAAGCAGTTGCAGCTTCATCAGTTGAAGTCGCTTATATCTTAGGCATGGAAGGAAAGTCGGGTCAACTCGATCCGGGTAGTCCTGCGGATATCACTGTCATTAAAGCTCGTTCTGAAGCAGAACTGCAAGCTGCCTATCTGCGGCAGTTATCCATCGCTCTGACTATCCGTGAGGGTAAAATAATATATAGAGATCCCGAAATCTAATACTAAT
>DUPE01000164.1 GCA_012838475.1 Clostridiaceae bacterium | reverse complement strand
TTCAATTACCTCTACGCAGATAAGAATTAGTTACTGGGATATGTGAGCAAAATTTAATGATCTCCGGCAGACCTTGTGTCTGCCGGAGTGTTGTATGTAGAAAACACAGAGGAAATACTTATGGGTAAGTACGTTGTCAAGCGGATATTTATCTCACTCTTAACAGTACTGGTCTTGGTTACTGTTGTTTTTCTTCTGGTTCGCTTGATGCCAGGAGATCCGTTTAATGATCCAAAGATAACGCCAACAGTTCGCGATAACTTGAATGCCTATTATGGTCTGGACAAACCGATTTTGCAGCAGTATACCACTTATCTTGGAAATCTTCTGCGCGGGAATTTTGGTTACTCTATGAAGTACTCTAATCAAACTGTAAATGGCCTTTTAGCTAGTTCGTTTCCTTATTCATTTGATCTGGGAATAAGGGCACTAGTTTGGTCTTTGTCGTTCGGGATAGTATTTGGCATTATTTCTGCTCTAAACAGGGGCAACAAAATTGATTTGTTATTTGTAGTTGTGGCGGTTATCGGCACTAGTGTACCTGACTTTATTATGGGTGCCATATTGCAATATTTTTTCAGTATTAAATGGGGATTGTTGCCTATAGCCCAGTATAAGGGTTTTTCATATACGATATTGCCAGCGATAGCATTGGGCTTCTATACGATGGCCTCTATTTCTCGTATTATGCGCGCTAGCATATTAGAAGTCGTGCAACAGGACTATATTAAGACCGCCAAGTCGAAGGGAATATCCAAATTTCGCATTGTCTGGAAGCACCAGTTTAGAAATGCCATAATGCCGGTTGTTACGGTACTGGGACCTTCGATAGCTGCTGTTTTAACAGGAACTTTTGTCATCGAGTCAATTTTCGCTATTCCCGGTATGGGTAAATATTATGTAGAAGGTGTTCAGAACTTAGATTATTCGATGATTTTGGGCACAACGGTTTTTTACGGCACCTTTCTGGTTTTTGCCAATATGTTTGTAGATATTCTTTACGGTTTCGTTGATCCTCGCGTCCGTATCGCTAAGTAGTAGGTGCAGAAGATGAATATTAATGATAAGAAAATCACACCCGAACTTTTTCGTCATGTTGGTAAAGATATCGAGGAGATGGAGTCAATATCGCGGCCGAGTATCACTTTCTGGAAGGAAGGCTGGCTGCGGATCCGGACCGATAAAGCTGCGTTCCTTGCTTTGATTATTCTAACTCTCTACGTGCTTCTGGCTATTTTTGCCCCAATGCTTAGCAGATATGCATTTGATCAGCAAGATGCCTATGCGATGAGGCAATCATTTTCAGCTGACCATTGGTTTGGCACTGATTCTTTAGGCAGAGATCTGTGGGTGAGAATTTGGGTGGGTGCTCGTGTCTCGCTGTCAATTGGCTTCATTGCTGCGCTGATTAATTCTGTTATCGGCACTGTCCTCGGCGGATTTAGCGGATACATTGGTGGAAAATTTGACATGATTTTGATGCGAATTATCGATGTTATTTATGGCATCCCGTCAATGATTGTTAATATTCTAGTGATGGTAGTCTTAGGACCCGGTATGGAAAGCTTGATTGTAGCTATGGTTATTACCGGCTGGGCGGGAACGTGTCGTTTTAGTAGGGGCGAAGTATATCGCTTGAAGGAACAGGAATTTGTCTTGGCTGCCAGAGTACTTGGTCAGTCTACTTTCATGATTATTGTGCGAGAAATTATCCCTAATATCATGGGGCTTTTGGTTACAAATCTTACTATGGCAATACCCAGCGCAATCTTTCGGGAGGCCTTCCTTAGCTATATCGGCCTAGGCATATCTCCTCCGGATGCCAGTTGGGGTGTGCTGGCCAAAGAGGGAACTGCACTAATGCAGGTTGCTCCACATTTGCTCTATGTGCCGGCTTTCTTCATTGCTACTACAGTTTTGGCTTTTAACCAATTAGGAAACGGTTTGCGCGATGCGCTAGATCCGCGTTTGCGCGGCACAGATTAAGCGGGAGGGAGTAAATGCCTGAAGTTGTATTAGAAGTGAATAACCTGGAGTTTTCCTTCCGCACCTATGGCGGTGTGGTCAAGGCGGTCAGAGATGTCAGTTTTGAGGTTAGGCAAGGTGAGATTTTAGGTATTGTGGGTGAGTCGGGCTGTGGTAAAAGTGTAACGGTACAAAGCATTCTGCGGTTAAATCCGGAACCTCCTGGATTTTTTGCTGGTGGCTCTATCATCTATAAAGGGCAGGATATCGTCAAGAAGTCGGAACGAGAAATGAGAAGTATCAGGGGTATCGAAATAGGGTTCATTTTCCAAGATCCTATGACTTCTCTAAACCCGACTATGAGGGTAGGAAAGCAGATTGAAGAGGTCTTCGTCGGTCGCAAGGCAGTATCAAGTTCGGAAGCAAAAAAGAAAGCTTTAGACATATTGGAGCTGGTAGGGATTAACGAGCCTGAAAAGCGTTACCGTCAGTATCCGCATGAGCTATCCGGCGGTATGAAGCAGAGAATAATGATCGCAATCGCCTTGGTTGGTCATCCGGGAATTATTATTGCGGATGAGCCGACAACCTCTCTAGACGTTACTATTGAGGCCCAAATTTTAGAAATTCTTAAGGACCTGCAACAGAAATTCATGACTTCGATCATTCTGATTACGCACGATTTGGGTGTGATCGCCAAGATGTGTGACCGGGTTTTGGTGATGTACGGCGGTAAGATCATTGAGGAAGGCGATGTTGATGATATCTTCTATAACACCGCACACCCTTATACATCCGGTCTTATCCAATCTATTGCCACTTTAGATACCAATAAGGATGAAGAATTAATCCCTATTGAAGGAACTCCTCCCGACCTCTTTTCTCCTCCGCCAGGTTGTCCATTCGCTGCTAGATGTGAATATGCTATGGAGATATGCAAGAGCATAATGCCGGAGAGCACGTCAGTGACCGGAAAACAGCACTATTCTGCCTGCTGGCTTTTGCATGAATATGCCCCTGAGGTGGAATTGGTGTCCGTAAAGAGTGCGGAAGATAATAAGACATTAGAGTCTTCAAGCGATGAGAAAGCTGGAGGAAATGTATGAGAAACAATGTTGATCAGAAAGTAATGTTGGAATTAGACGATGTTTCCCAATATTTTCAATTGAGCAGACATAAGATTCTCAAAGCTGTAGATCATGTTAGCTTTAAGATCCATGAAGGAGAGACAGTAGGTCTTGTCGGTGAATCAGGTTGTGGAAAAACAACTACGGGACGTTCGATATTAAAGTTATACACGCCCAATACCGGCAATATCTATTTTAAGGGAAAAGACGTATTTTCCTTTAATAGTGAGGAAGAAAAGAGATATCGCAAGGAAGCACAGATGATTTTTCAGAATCCTCATGCTTCGCTTAACCCAAGGATGACCGTTCGAGAGATTGTCGGTACCGGGATGAAAATTCATGATTTAGTAAAACCTAAAGAAATGGATGCCAAGGTAGAGGCTCTGCTGCGTCAGGTAGGACTAAACAAGGATCACATGTCGCGTTTTCCGCACGAGTTCTCCGGTGGTCAGAAGCAGAGGATTGGTATTGCCAGAGCGTTATCGGTAGATCCTGATTTCATAGTATGTGATGAACCTATCTCTGCACTCGATGTCTCGATTCAGGCACAAGTCTTGAATATGCTGAAGGATTTACAAGACACTAGAGGACTTACTTATCTGTTTATCGCACATGATCTCAGTGTCGTCAAGTATATATCGGATCGCATTATTGTCATGTATCTGGGCACCATAGTAGAGGAGGCAACGGCAGAAGAATTATATAGGAATCCTCAACACCCATATACGAAGGTTCTTTTATCATCTATACCAGTAGCTGACCCTAAGCAAGCTAGAAAGAAAGAACGCTTAGTTGTGAAGGGTGAGGTTACCAGCCCAATCAATCCTCCTGACAGTTGCCGCTTTGCAGGTCGCTGTCCCAATGCAGAGAAGAGATGCTTTGAAGAAATGCCATCACTGTGCGATGTATCGCCTGAACATAGGGTTGCATGCTTCATGATAGAGCAGTATTTCCGTCCCTGACGGTCACAACTATTTATCGATACACTTCAATAGATAACCAATGAAAGCTGACAAATAAATGAGATTCGCCAGTTTTCGCTTAGTATTCCACAATAATCACTTTTTTTGCAATGAGTTATCGGAACTGTCCTTTAAAAAATTTGCGTTCAACCATGCGTGCCAATGGCGCTGCTAGTGGGATTGCGATAAGTCCATAGAGGATACCGCCGGGGATATCAAGCACCACATGTTGTTTTGTTGTTACTGTGGTAAGAGCAACGATGGCAAAATAGACGGTGACTGATATTTTCAGCCAGGTCTTTGCGGCGGTCAGTTTCCAGATGAAGAAAATTGTTAACGTACACAGGATAACGTGAATGGAAGGAAAGCCACAGAAATTGTTGTCCAGTCTGTATGTTAGTGCCAGCAAGCGCGAAAAAATATCTGTTGCACTATATACTTGCTCGTATGGAATCGGAATAGTTGTCTGGAAAAATATAAAGGTGATATCAGCCAGGAGCTGTCCCAATATCATCGTAATCAAGTAGCGGCGAAAAAGTGATCTGTCCCGGATAAAATATAATAACGACAGTATAATGATCAGCGGTGCCCAACTATTGTAGACCACTGCTGTCCAAGGAAGCAGGGGTATTTCGTTGTCTAGGGGAATCTCTAAACTGTGCACTGTACCCATCGGGCGATTTAGTAATTGCATGATCCCAAGCGAGAGAATAAATATCGTCAATAGAACTAGATCACGCCAATAATGGCGTAGATAAAAACGCGCGCCTCTATTTCTGTTTGATGGAGAGTATAGCTCATCACTCAGGCCCCCTTCAACTAAATCAACTCTCACCCTGTCCGGTGAGGCTTTTTCAGAATTGCCTGATTTTAGTTGCAGTTGTGGCGGCTTAGTCATGCTTTTACTGCTTCTGTTCTGAGCTCTTTGTGACGAACGCTTATTTTATTTAAACTACGACCGCCTAAATATAGAAGTATAATCAACAAGTTATAACCGACGAGCATTATTAGATTAAAGATGAAGGGGGGAAATGACAAGGTAACTCCCTTCAATGGCCCTGGCGGAAAAAGCATGTAGCCATAATTATAAAGTGAGCCTTCCTGTGCAATGAAGCTGTGATTCAAGACGGCATTAAAGAAGATAAGTCCCAAATTAAACAAGGTCGTGACAATCAAGGCTAGCCTTAACCCTTTTACTTCAAATTCATATCCCAACGCAAAAACAGCATAAAAGACAAGCCAGCCTATCATTAGATGAACAATGAAGAATTGGAAATTCGTGTAATGCGGGAAATCAAAGCGATAAAGATCCATAAAGGCCATTGAAAAAATAGAACCGAGGAAACACCAGTAAATCCATATTGAGCGCAATATTTTCACTCCAAATACCAGATCAAGAATAAGTAACGGAACTGCGATTCTGCAGTGATACAAAGGAAGGCTAAATTGAAAGTTAAAATAACCGGAGAGTATCTGCCATGAATAGAGGACAATCTGATCGAAAAGGAGTATTAGCGCTGCTATTCGTGCAAGAAGCATAGGATTTTTTTGAGACGACAACTGCTTGCTGAAGGTCATAATTATTATCATCACACCAATCCATAAAACTAATATAGTAATCACAAGCACACGGGGGATAACAACTGGCTCAGGTCTTTCGACACCAGCAAAAAAGTGATGAAAAAATCTCATAATGCACCTCTTATACAATCGAGAGATTCTAGATCTGCGAACATTATACGCTACAAATAGACTATCTACACAAATGGCATTATATATTCATGTTACTGAGATCGTGCAAATATAATTTACTGATTCTATTCTCGTTCCAGAGCACTTAAATGCTTAGTCATTGGTTCTTACTTCACACTATGCTTCAGCTAATACTTACCAGAGTATGTAATGTATGTAATTTGATGAACTAATGCCATGATTACTATTAAAATATCAATACCCAGATATAAACAGAAACTTTTCCTTTTCAGTTGAGCCTTTTCTAATATTGTATTGACATCAGCATACAAGGATGTTATTCTTGATTTGGGATACCAAAACTAAAAAGGGATACTAATTAACCTTTAACACGACTGCAGAACATTAGAGACGGTAAAAGACTGTAGTAATAGTCGAAGTGCCGGAAATGATAAGCTAATAACTGTAGCAGAAATTAGATTATAGACACCATGCGATGCAGGCTACTGGATCAGACAATGGACATCAGACAACTGACGGTACCGGCAGAAGCCTAAATTATAGATTACAGACAATAGCAGATAAAGGGAGAAACAGATATGACAAACGTTGCTTTACAGACAGTGAATAAAGAGCAGACATTATCTTTATCTGAACAGGCGTATAAGATCATCAAGCGCAATATTTTAGATTTGACTTATGAGCCCGGTTCTGATCTGACCGAGGCGCGTCTGGCGGAAGAGCTTGAGATGAGCAGAATGCCAATACGCTCTGCTCTTCATCGTCTGGAGCTGGAGGACTGGCTTATTGCTGACTTTCGCAAGAAGACTAAAGTAAAGCCCATTTTAAAACAGGATGTGCTTGATATCTACCAGATGCGCAGCCTGTTGGAGATTCCTGCCATGGAGAAGATATTCGCGGAAGAAAAAACCTGGGAATTCTCTTTTGTGATAGAGGAAGGCTTGCTTCGTATTAAGGCCAATGTAAAAGATCTTTATGAGCGCGAACTGGCGGAAACAGATTTGCATATGGCGATAGTAAATCTATTGGGCAACAAAAGAATAGATCGTATCTATCGCAATGCTCAAGACGAACTCATTCGCATAGGGCTTAGCTTTGTGCGTAGCGAAGAGCGTGACAATCAATATGTTGCTCATATAATTCAGGGTTGGGAGGACATAATCCTGGCCATCCGCGAAAGGCGGAAAGAAGATGCCTTGCGTATCTTTGATCGTGACCATCTTAGCGGTGCACTGGAATTGGCCTTGAAGCAGTTCTAATAGTGACTTGCTCCGAGAGAGCATCGGCTCTGTTCCAGAGGTAAAGTCGGAGCGATAAGTGGATAATATGCTCAGTACAGCTAGCTAGGCGGCTTCAACAAATGAAGTTAATATATAGCAGCAGACATATTAGCGTTAGCTGCGTCAGGGAAAAATAAAATCAAACTGAAATTAATGAAACGAATACTAAAGAAAAGTGATTCTAAAGAGAACCAAGGCCAATACTAACTAAGGATAATGCTAACTAAAGTTAATACTAACTAACGTTAACGCCAACGAGTACCAGTATTAATAATCCGAATCGGGGAGGATTTGAAATGGCTGATTATATGGAAAGAATTTCCAGACTCAAGGAAAGACTGATATCGGTAAAGCCTGAAATGGATCTGGAGAATGCCGGGATCTTGACGGAGGGCTTTATAGAGTATGAGAATATGCCCTTGATTCTGAAGAAAGCATACGCGTTTCGCAAGCAGTGCCAGGAGAAAACTATATTTATTGCCGATGACGAATTGATCGTTGGCAACTCCGGCTCCAAGATTCGGGGAGGAATTTTGTGCGCTGACTGTTGCTGGTCCGTTCTCGATGATGAGCTGGAGACGATGAGCGAGCGCAAGTATGACCCCTTCCACTTACGTGAGGACGATAAGGAAATGTTCCTCAATACCGTCAAGCCTTACTGGCGAGGTCGCTCCAACTACGAGCAATGGCGTCGTCAGATCCCAGAGGATCTGCGCTTGCTGCGCGATAATGGCGTGGTCTTCATAGACCGTAAGGGTGTCCGCGGCTTTGGCGAGACTACTGCAGGATACAGCTGGTTGCTCAACGCCGGGCTAAAAGGTATCAAAGAGACGATTGAAGGACGCCGTTCCTGTCTTGACCTGGCAGTGCCCGGCGATCTGGAAAAAGATAATTTCCTGCAGGCTTTACTCTTTGTCTGTGAAGGCATTGAAACGATGGCCAATCGCTATGCTGATCTGGCCGAAGAGATGATGGCTGAGGAAAAGGATGTAGTGCGCAGAGCAGAGCTACTGCAAATCGCGAATGTGTGCCGCAAAGTACCGATGAATCCGGCCACAACCTTCCATGAGGCGCTGCAGTCATTCTACTTCTATCATACGAGCATCTTCATGGAGCAGAACGCAGCCTCTTATAACCCGGGGCGAATGGACCAGTATCTCCTGCCCTTTTACCGTGGCGATATCGAGGCAGAGAGGATTAATCAGGATCAGGCACAAGAACTGTTGGATTGCCTCTGGATTAAATTCAGCGAACCTTGTCTATTCCAGGATGCCGAGACAGCTGAATACGCAGCCGGCTACCCCATGTTCCAGAATGTCTGTGTCGGCGGCGTGGACGAAACCGGCCGTGATGCTGTCAATGAGTTGTCATATCTCATTTTGCAAGCCTCCATTGATGTACAACTGTATCAGCCTTCGCTTTCTGTCCGTTACAACATGGCCAAGAACCCGAATTCCTTCCTCAGAAAAGTGGTCGAACTGATCAGTCTGGGCACCGGCTTCCCCGCCTTTCATAATGATGAGGTCGGCATTCGCATGATGCTAAATAAAGGCGTTCCGCTAAAAGAGGCTTGGGACTGGAACCCCTGTGGCTGCGTCGAGACGAATTTGTCCGGGCGTATGCGCCAGTATACGGCTCTGGCGGATGTGAACCTTGGCAGCATTGTGGAACTAACCTTAAATGACGGCGTCAGCCGCAAGAGCGGCGATAGAATCTCTGTCAGCACCGGTAATCCGGTGGAGTATGAACTATTTGAAGATTTTATGAAGGCGCTTAAAGCCCATCTCGCACACACTATACATGCGACAGTGGTCGGCAGCCATCTCCTGGATGAGATCTGTCTGGAGAGACCCGTACCGGCGCTTTCTTTGACCTTCAAGGAATGCATCGAAAATGGCACAGACTATTCTGCAGGCGGAGCCAAGTACAATGTCGGCAATGGCATTATCATGATTGGGGTGGCAGATCTGGTCAACAGTATCGCCTCAGTTCGTAAGCTGGTCTTTGAAGACGAGAGCGTCAGCATGAAAGAGCTATGTGCTGCTCTGGAAGTAGACTTTAAAGGCTATGAGCATGTGCAGAAGCTGTGTTTGGATGTACCTAAATACGGCAATGACGATGGAAAAGTCGACGATATCGCAGCCGAAATTTTCACTTATATCGCGGATGAGATTGAGCGATATGAGAGCAAATTCGGACGAATGACCCCAGGAATCCTGCCGGTATCAGGCAACACGCCCTTTGGGCTGGAAGTCGGTGCTCTCCCCTCAGGCCGTAATGCCTGGAAGCCTCTGGCAGACGGTGTAAGCCCCAGCGGTGGCACCGATCTGGGCGGCCCGACAGCTGTGCTGAAATCGGTATCTCACATACCTCATGACAGATTCAATCAGGGGACATTGCTTAATATGAAGGTTGAGGATGAACTCCTGAACTCGGAGAAGGGCATCCAGCAAATGATGGCCTTACTAAAGAGTATGTGCAGCCTCGGTGTCTTCCATGTCCAGTTTAATGTTATTGATCAGGAGAAGTTGTTGAAGGCGCAAAAGAACCCGGAACAGTACAAAGGACTCCTGATCCGGGTTGCCGGCTATACCGCCTACTTTGTGGAGCTGGGCAAAGACGTTCAAGATGAGATTATTGGCCGCACTGTTCAAAAGCAAATTATATAAAGGGTTTCAACCATGAGTTTAGAGGGAACAATTCTTCGCATTGAGCGTTCTTCTATCCACGATGGCGAGGGACTGCGCACAGTTATCTTTCTTAAAGGCTGTCCTCTCAGGTGCGTCTGGTGTTCGACACCGGAAAGTCATTCAGAGGAGATTGAGAGGGTAGGCGAAAAGATATATGGCACCGTAATGACGGTCGAAGAATTGATGTCTGAGATTGTTAAGGATGAGGTTTTCTTCTTTCATTCCAACGGAGGGATTACCTTCTCCGGTGGTGAGCCGTTGCAGCAGGCGGACTTCGTGTCTGAAGTGTTGCGTCATACAAGAAAGCTAGGCATAAATACTGCCATGGAATCCAGCATGTGCTTTCCTTTCAGCGAGCTGGAAAAAGTCCTGCCACATCTGAATACGCTCTTTGCTGATCTTAAAGATATGGATCCAAAGCGACACCGCGATCTGGTTGGCATAGATAATCACCTAATCATAGATAATATAAGACGAGCTGCAGAGACAGATTATCCATTAGATCTTATTGTCCGTATCCCTTTGATTCCGGGAGTAAATGACGATGATAAAACTATGCATGAAATGGGTGAGTTCTTAGGGTCGCTGCGACATTTATCTGCGGTTGAGTTACTGCCATATCATAGATTAGGCTTATCTACCTACAATGCTCTGGGCATAAAATATCGCTTGCCGGACATCAAGGTACCATCTGCTTCACATATGAAGGGCAAACGAGACATAATCGGCCGATATGTTGAGAGAGTGCAATAATCAGAATGGAGTAAGCAGGTAGCGCGGCATTGACAGATACAAATCAAACGAGTCGTTGACAGATACGAATCAGATAATTTTGTCTGAAGGGTAAGAATCCGGAGAAGAGAATAGTTGTTGCTTGGATTGCGCTGCCGGAGGCTGTCGGTGTTGCAGAAATAATTTGCCAAAAGTATAAAACAACCGATCCGCAATTGTGCAGACCGGCTGTTTTTTATATTTCTTAATTCTCAGGCCTGTTGAACAGGCCTGAACACAGCGTACCGGAGTTAAACGCGGTCCGGATAGACCTTAAGAGCCTTATCAAGAATTTCGACAGCACGCTTCAGATCTTCCACCTTAAGCACATAGGCGACACGTACTTCGTCAACACCCATTCCCGGGGTCTGGTAGAAATCTTCAACCGGGGCTACCATTACGGTTTCATTATTGTCCGTGAAGTCTGTGAGCAGCCATTTGGCGAAATCTTCAGCATTCTTTACAGGCAGTTTTGCGATAGCGTAGAAAGCGCCCATCGGCTTCTTGCATACGACACCATCAATAGCTGCCAGTCCGTCGCAAAGGACGTCGCGACGCTCCTCATAACGTTCACGAATCGGATCAAAGTAAGATGGATCCAGCTTATAAAGTGCAGTCGAGCCAATCATTTCCAGAGTCGGAGCACAAAGTCTGCCTTGTCCCAGCTTGAGTACCTGTTCAGGAAGCTCCTTATTCTTTGTCGCCAGTGAGCCGATACGAGCGCCACAGGCAGAGAATCTCTTAGAGACGCTGTCAATAATGATTACCCGATCAAGCACGTCGGTCATCTCACCAAAGCTGGTGGCTTCCAGACCTTCATAGGCAAATTCTCTGTATACTTCGTCAGCGATAATGAAGAGGTCGTGTTCTTTTGCGATCTTAGAGATGAGTTCAACTTCCTTGCGTGTATAAACAACGCCGGTAGGATTGCCCGGGTTAGAAAGGGCGATCGCTCTGGTCTTATCGTTAATTTTTCCGACAATTTCCTCTTCAGAGGGAAGAGCAAAACCGTTTTCAGCATAAGTGGTAATCGGCTTCAGAGTTACTGAGTAGGGAGCTGAAAAACTGCGATAGTTAGTATAGAACGGCTCCGGCACCAGAATTTCCTCGTCAACATCTGCTACAGCGACGAACGCCCACATCAGAGCCTCACTGCCGCCGTTGGTGATGATGATATCTTCGGGTTCATAGGGCAGACCGATTCTCTTATAATAATCAGAGGTAGCCTTGACCAATTCAGGATCTCCCTTTGAATTCGCATAAGCCAGCACTTTAATGTCAGTGTTACGGATAGCATCCATAAAGACCGATGGTGTCTCTATATCCGGCTGGCCAACATTGAGGCCATAGATCTTAACTCCTCTGGCTCTGGCATCGTCGGCAAAAGGGACCAGGCGTCTAATAGGAGATGACTGCATGGCTTGCATTCTTTTTGATAGTTTCATTTTTTTCCTCCAGAAATATTTTTGATTCATTGCTAATAAATATTAGGAAATTACTAACTTACAGTATACATAATTATTTTTTAATAGCCAATTAAAAAGCGTGCCGTTGTCCCTAATCAATGATAATTTCACCCCTATAACTAACCAGTGAATATTTCACCCCTGGTGGAGTGTTTCTTCAGGGGCCGAGGCCCCTGAAGAAAAATTTTCGCTGCATGCAT
>DUPE01000160.1 GCA_012838475.1 Clostridiaceae bacterium | reverse complement strand
ACAGTATGTCCGGTCCTAAAAACAGAGCACGCGCGATTGCTACACGCTGCTGTTGCCCGCCGGATATCTGATGTGGATAATTGTCAAGCTTATCCGACAAACCGACCTTGCAAAGAAGCTCTTTGCCCTGTTCCTCAATCTCTTTCAAAATATTCTTTTTGTTCTGCTTATAATCCGGACGTTCCAAGGCCAGTAACTCCGCTGCCAGGGTAACATTTTTCAGAGCGGTGTACTGAGGGAACAGATTGAAGTTTTGAAAAATTAAGCCGAAATGCAAGCGTTTTTTCCTAACTTCACTTTCCAGTTGAGTCGAGGGATCTGTTGCGTCAAAGATAACCTGATCATTAACAATGATACTCCCATTATCCGGTCTCTCCAATAAGTTCAGGCATCGCAGCAAGGTGGTTTTTCCACTCCCGGACGAACCGATAATTGCTATTGATTCTCCTTTATCCAAGGAAAAATTAATATCTCGCAAAACTTGAAGATCACCAAAGCATTTCTCAAGATTCTTTACTTCTAATATTGCCATTGACATCGGCTCCCTTTACACATGAAAATAATTAAGCTTCTTCTCTAACCAGTCAAACAGTATGGTCATGAAGCCAACAAAGACCAGAAAATAAATGCCTGTGGCAAAGAGGGGCCATATCAATCCTTTGCTGCTGTATTCTCCTGCCATCATAATAATTTCTTTGTTCGCAATGATGCGGGCAAGAGACGTATCCTTCACCAAAGTAATAACCTCATTGCCGGTCGGAGGAATGATGCGCTTTATCATCTGCAGCAGTATGACCTTGAAGAATATCTGAGACTTAGTCATCCCCAACACCTGACCTGCTTCATACTGACCTTTCGGCACGTTCTCGATACCGCTCCGGAAAATCTCCGAAAAATAACAGGCGTAGTTGATAACAAAAGCTACAGTTGCAGCAACAAAACGTCCGGAGGAACCGCCAGGCCAGGAAAAAGACATGTTTAACAGTCCAGGTCCTAAATAAATTATAATAAGCTGAAGCATCAATGGCGTTCCCCGGACCACCCAGACAATTATACGTACCAATTTGCGTAAGGGACCAAAGCGACTCATGGATCCAAAAGCAACCAAAAGCCCTAAGGGCAGTGAGAATATAAGCGTGAAGGCAAAAAGCTGTAAATTAAGCAAGAAGCTCTCTGATATCCGAATTATAATCACAAAAACTTGATTCATATCACTATCCTTAACATACAGCAAAGAGGCAAAGATCTACTTCTTTGCCCCTCGCAAAAATTTCTATTTTCCAGACAGCTATTCAGCCAGATCCAAGCCGTACTTATCTGCCAGTTCTCCCATGCTGCCATCTTCAACCAGTTCGTCAAAAATCTCGTTCACCTTCGCACAAATATCAGAACCTTTGCGGAAAGCAACCCCATAGAATTCTTCTGCCAGATGATCGACAATGATGATATCTGTGTAGTTCGTACCTTCCCCGGTCATAGTCTTTGCCAGAGTCAAATCCAGTACCGCAGCATCGACAGTTCCCGCCTTTACTTCCAGCAGTGCTTCAGTTTGCAAAACCTTGGCAACATAGTTTGCCTGCTTCAGATTATCATCCTCCGCGATGACCTTCTCACCCGCGGATCCTTGTTCGGCGGCTACTTCCTTGCCGATCAGCGACGCTGTATCTTCATACTCAGTGCCGTCCTTAACGATGACCACCTGTGCGTTTTTTACATAAGGCTGGGTAATCTCCATTGTCGCCTTGCGTTCCTCATCGATCGTAAGACCATTCCAAATAACATCGATGGATTTCGCGTTAAGTTCCACCTCTTTTGTTTCCCAGTTGATTTCGACAAAGTCAGGCTCAACACCGAGTTTTTCACAAACTAAAGTTGCCAACTCTGTATCAAAGCCGGTGAAAGTGCCGCTTTCATCAGTGTAGTTCATGGGAGCATAATCAGTGTACCCAATTATTATCTTCCCTTTTTCCTGAACATAACCCAAATCACTTTCAGCCTCCGAATCTGATTTCGAGTCCCCACATGCGCCCAACGCAAGAACGATGGTTAACGCTAACAGTAACGATAATACTTTTTTCATTTTTGCCTCTCCAATTATTGAATAAAAATTCATTGTAGTATACCATCTTTTTGCAATAAATTAAAGCCATCTTCATATTATAAACACTTATTATGAACACTTATAAACTTTATGAAAAAAATGGTTTGTGCATAATGATACAGACATGACGGATTTTACAGCAATCACACAAAACAAAGGGGCTTCTTTCTTTCTCATGCAGGGTTTCACCTGCTGATGTTATAAGGTATCCATTAACATCGGTTTCCAGAATTCGTGAAACTATATTCCAGACGGATATTCAACATTTTCACTTTCAATAGCTTGCAATGCTTCCCTTTTGCTCCCGGTAGTAGATCTAATAGAGAAGGCGATATTCACGGTATGGTCTGCTATTCTTTGCATTGAAAACAGGACCGAGTAAACACTCTTGGATACCTCAACAGGATACATTCCCGAGCTAAGGCGAGCCACATGTTCATCGCGTGTACAATAAATCAGCTTCCTGATCTGCTGGTGGAGTTCTGAAATTCTGCCAAAATTATCTATTCTCTTTTTAGTGAAGGCATCAAAGCTTAGGTCAAACAATTCGGAGATATCTTTATATATTTCACTCAGCTCGTCTTTGGTCTGACCTAAAAATCTAACTTCGCATTTTTTCATGTAACTGGTTTCTCTGGCAATAAGCAACGCGTAATCCCCTAGTCGTTCAATATCGTTTGTTACATGGTGAAGTCCGGCAATCAATTCTTCATCATCAGAGGATTTAGTAACGGATGAAATCCTGATGAAAAAGCTGGTGAGCTCCTTGGTTAAGAAGTCAATACGATGCTCTACATCATCAATTTTTTTGCGCTCGCTCATATCTTCATTGATCAATGAGGCAAATGAACGATCGATATTCTCCTTTGCCAGAGTAGCCATATCGTATAGCTCCTTCAACGCTTGTTCAATGGCAACCGTAGGGGTTTGCAGGAAACGTTCATCTATATACAGCAATTTTTCCAGCTCCGTGCTTTTATCTTTAACGGAACGCGTTACTAAATCTACCAGGGGATCCAAGAAAAAGAGCAAGGCTAATGTGTAAAGAGCATTATAAATAAGGTTAAATGTTGCAAGACTAAATTGAGGAATTCCCGGAAACAGGCTTTCAAAAAAAACGGTGATAGGCACTCTAAAAATCATCAGAATAATCGTAAATGCTGTCGCGCCGATCACACTGGTAAACAAATGGAATAATGCGACACGCTTCCCATTGGCATTCGTAGTTAAAGAGGCCATAATGCCATCGCTGCAAGTTCCGATATTTGCTCCCATCATTAAAAAGAATGATTGATCAATGTTCTGGATAACGCCCGTTGCCAGAAAAGCGATAAAAACACCCGTTGCTGCAGTGGATGATTGTATTATGGCAGTAAAAAGGATTCCCAGTAGCACCAGCAGTATGGGGTTTTGCATAATCTCATATCTGAACACTTTTGAAAGCTCAATACTCAGAAGAGAGTCCGATCCGCCAATCGCCATCTCCATTACTTCTAAACCGATGAAAAGCATGCCAAAGCCAGTCAAGAATGGCGCGATTTTGTTCAGAGTTTCGTTAGTGGTAGTGAAAACGATCATAACCCCGATAAAGGCAACTGCAGCAAAAACATAACTAATGTTAATTCCGCCATTCCCAATGCCTGAAAGTGCAAAAATAAACGCTGTCAGAGTGGTGCCTACCTTTGCGCCTAGAATAAATCCTGCTCCCTGCTTAACTGTCACGATATTCGCATGTGCGAGACCGACAGTCATAATTGAAGTAGCTGAAGAGGACTGGACTAAAGCTGTAGAGCCAATTCCGATTCCATAATTAACGACCCTGTTTTTGTCCATCTTTTTGAAAAGATTACGTATTCCCGGTCCTGCGCTTTGTTCCAAGCCTGAGCTCATCTGCTTCATGCCAAACATAAATACAGCGACACCACCCAGCAAAAGCAGCAGATTCATAAATATTTCCATTAGAAACCCTCAAATATCCTGTGTAATACTCTTACTTCTTTATTAAACAACAGATCAGTGAATCAACAATTCAAGTCAAACAATTAGCGGTACCGGACATCTCATCTATTATAACGCTGACTGAATGACAGTTCCTGATAAAAAACCATAACATGAGGATATCATCAGAGACGAATTCATGAAACTGCTTGCTGCCGGAAACACTGGACTCTACATTGCAGAATTCGTTTGACCAGAAGATTCAGTACGCATATGTTCCAAATAATGAAACTTATCTGAGTCAAAAACACGATGTGGATAACAAATCGCGAAGACAATTCGGCGGGTTTATTCGGCCCTGAATTCGAATCAGATACCTGGCACCGTTACTGATGTTTCTTTTTATGATTTGTTTATATGATATTATGGCGATCATCAAAAAATTAGGAGGTCAGATCATGAAAGATTATTCAAAATTAAACGTGTACTTATCAAATTTAGCAGTTCTAAATGTAAATTTTCATAACCTGCATTGGAACGTAGAAGGTGAAAGATTTAAAGAAGTTCATGAGTATCTTGAAGAGCAGTATGATGAATTCTTCGAGCAATATGATGCAGTCGCAGAGCTTCTGAAGATGAAAGGTGAAAAACCTTTAGTGAAATTAACTGATTATCTAAAGATTGCCACTATTCATGAGCTTGATAAAGATAAATTCACTGGTTTGGAGGCCATTCAGGTGGCTTATGATTCTATAAAAGATATGAATAATTTAGCAATTGAAATCAGGAATGATGCTGATGACGAAGGTGATTTTGGCGTAGTAGCAGTTTTTGAAGATTATGTTGCCGGATTTGCTAAACAGCTATGGTTTATGAAATCAATGCTTGCATAATAGAGTTTATCTAAGAATGCTCCCCTTTAAAGCTGACAGTTTGAATAAAAAAACTGTCACTCTAAGGGGGAGTTTTTTATGGGTTTACAGATCCAAAAATGACTTTAGTGATTGCGAACATATAAATCAGTGTTTCTCATTTTTTAGATAGAACACAAAGAAAAATAGAATTTATTAATCACTAAATAGTTTGATATCTGCAAACATGTCGTGCAACTTATGCTCATCAAAGGGAAGATACTCAGCTATTGTGAATCCGACAACATCAGAATTCTCGGTGATACACTTCAGCACCTCGGAAAGTGCCTCCATCGTCATCCGTCCGCCTCCGCTGCCATCTCCAACCAACTCTTTGTTTGCGAAATAGGTAGAGTGAAACAAATTTGCATCCAACACATCAATATCAAGGTGAATCAATATATGATCAAAACGATCCAGGAAAGTCTTGATCTCTTCATTGGATACAAATGTCTCCGTTTGCACTCTGTAATCTACTTTCATATCTTTGAGAAACTTCTGCTGATAACTGTGCAATTCCTGTAATCCAACATACAAAATTTCATCTGCCCTGAATTTTTTATTTTTCATCAGCCCGGTTAGTGGATTATCTTCATTTCCCATGAGCGAGCCAAGTACCATAGCATGGGCATTAGGGTATCCATCCTTAGTAGTTGATACGTCTGGATGAGCATCGATCCAAATGATACCAACATTATCGTAAATACCATTCAGATAATCAAAAGGTGCCTGTGAAACGATGCAATTGCCACCAATTGTGATGATCCTATCCGGTTTAGCAGCTTCAATTACTTCAGCAGCATTTCGTATGCCTGCAATTACCTCCTCCTTGCCATAAACTCCATCTGTCACATTGAGTGCCTTTCCATCAGGCGGTGCAATTTTCACCTCTAGCAAAGGCTGGTTTTCATTTGCTGGAAGAATATGTGCAAGCAGTTTTGCTCCGAAGTAATAAGTCTCTAATCCACCACTTACATAATCCGGGTACAATAATCTAATTGTTTTCATATTTTTTCTCCTTCATAATCCTGTCTTATCTCATCCCCAGCTGTGTCATATACTTCATAACATCCAATCTGACCAACCCCCATGCTAACTGCAGCTATTGGTAGGTCATTCTGTTGGATTATTTTCTTCGTATCGGGTGTCTAAGAACCGTTTTTAATTTCTCCGGTGCTGACTTGCGCGGATCTGAAATGTATATCTCGTGATGGCGGCGACTATCGTTGATATCAAGGACATAGCCGTTTTGGATAGCAAACCCGTCAAGGGCTGCTACCGTGGCTGGTTCATCGTCATACGAACCGATGTGCATAACTTGAACACATAGTCCTTCGGTAATTGTTTCAAGTTTCACCTTTGCTATATCAAGATTCAGTTTTTTCTTTGCCAAAGCAAATTTGGAAGTTTCAAAAACATCTGCTGTCACAAAGTCCGGCTGCCGAATCATCATTGTCCATATAAACTTGCTTTTATCACTTATTGAAGCTCCGCCACCCCTAAAATCATCGTCTACGCTCCAAAGTCCTTCAAGCGGCGGAACAACATATTCAAGGATTGATTTGCTGCCCATCTTGATGGCGTAGGAAAACCTATACAATAGTTCAACTGCGGCAGTATATTCCGCGCTTGTGTTAGGGTCACCTTTGCCGTCAACAGTAATAAAATTCATCTGTGGCACGTCAATTACGGACGGCGTGATCTTGGGTAGATAGAGATCTTTATCCGTTTTCTTATAATCAATCACCATTATTTGACCTCATTTCTTTCTCAATAAACACCGGCGCTTTTCCCAGTACATCTATCCGTCTATTGTTTAGTGTGTTTCACGAGGACTGAAACTTTTCTCTCTTTTGTAATTAACAGACATCATTAAATCCAGTGCAGATGGAGTATCATGTATAGTTAAACTTAAAGACCTTTATACCGCTGCTATCTAAGCAGTATGCATATCTTAATAGTTGTACTCACATTCTCCTCTTTAAGTCTTTCTTTTTTCCCCCATTCGCCGTTATCATCTGCTTCCAACCTATTTCAGCTGCGACTTTGTATAAAAACTTTGGAAAACCGATTGAAGTATACATATTTTCTATTGAAGACTGTGACAAAATTGCACTTATAAGTTCTTGAAAAACCTTTCCAAGTGTTCCTTTTGGACCGCTGCCCACTGGCACTCCTTGCATACGCACCAAAGAACCACCGCCCCCAAACCCAATGCCCGTTCCCCAAATAAGGCCCGTCCTATCACACCAGTTTTTGAGTATTGCCAGTGCATTGCAAGCTTGCTTGCCCTCATAAAAGCCGCAATTAACAATTGCATATATACGGATATTTTTACAATCGACACCTAACTGTTCCATTTCGCAGAGGCAGGACAATAGTTGTGACGGTATACCATCAACATATAGAGGAAAGGCAAACACCCACGTAGAATAGTTACACAAGTCCTTAATTTCTTCTTCTGAAATATTCGGGGTATGAAACAAAAATTCTTTTATAGTATGTTCGTCAAGAAATAAGCTTTTCAAGTCGCTCAGTAATGCTTTACTAGCACTTCCTGATTCTTTGGGGCTTGCGTTTATCAATGCTGTCTTCATATAAGCACCGCCTTTACTTCTTCAGCAGTACTAAAAAATAAAACATTTTTCACTTTGCCATCATAGTTCACTGCATTTGCAGAAACTAAGCTTTTAGCTGTTTCCTTCTCGGATTGTGAAATATCTTCGCCGTAAAAATATGCGGATATGCTTATCACATTATCGTATCTACGTTTATGATGCATTTCACCGTTTCGCGTAACGAAATATGGAGAAATATATGAAATAGATCTATCCAGCAAATTTTTAATAAAAGGACTAAAACCCCCGTAAGTACATTTGCTTACAAGTATTAACTCATCACACCTACTTAACAACTGTCCCATATTTGAATAGCCGTCTTTGATAACGCATTGCCCGGGAGTCTTTATCCAGCAACCAAAGCAGCCTATGCAATAATGCAAATTACCATCATTATAAATAACATGATATTTATCATCTGATTTTATTGGTAAATCTCTTACATCTGAAAGTATCAATTTCATAATTACGCGCTCTCATTATTTTAAAGTTTAAATAGCATATGGACATTCTTTGTTTCTTTATCATAATGACCACTAGCCATCTGCATCATTGAAATACCATAGCAACTTCTGTTGCATAGCTTTGAAGTTCCATGTACGACATTTTGTTTAATACCCCCATTTAATTCTACCGTCGAGTGATTCATTTTCTGCTTTAACAATTGGCTCTATATTGAGATTATAAGATCATTGTCTGTGTCAGATGTATCAACCGTATCAGGTACTTCCTGTTTAAATATGATGCGAACGCCAAGATCTTTAAGCTGGTTCAATAAGTCAAGGATCTCTACCTCATCTCGGCCGGCTGTTTACTAAATAATTTAAGTTAGGTAATAACTCAAGCTTGACCCCTTCTTTTTAATTAATCTTTTTTACATAAATTGGATCTTCATTTTTATAACCGGTTTCATCTGTTATTTTATATCCGCATTGATTCCAGAATAATCCGCTATCATCCGAGGTCAAATATATTTGCTCAACATTCTTATCCTTAAGAGACTGTTCAGCATGTGCTACTAATAGCTTTCCTAACCCTTGATTCCTTAACCCTTTGTCAATATACACCTCCCTAATGAAACCGAATCCATCCTTCTGGCACCAATCACTTTCGGGAGAATCTATTTGATACATTATAAAACCTATGGGTTTATTGTTAATCTTCATTAGATCAAGAAATACAACTTGTTTTTTTACACTTTCCATTATATCAAGGCAAATCTCTTCAATTTTTGCATGTTCTACTTCAATTTTAAAATCATCTAAAAAATAGGAGTTAAACATATTTATAAATGATTTATAGTCAGATTCTTTAATTGCTCTAATTTCTTCAATTTTCATACTATTCTCCATGAATATACATTCGGCTCATATCATGTTCTCCATCTCCCTGAACCATACACAGATATTTCCAGCCATATCTTTCGTAAAAGCCTGTATGGTTTGTTAGCAGATATATCGGAGAAATTCCTTTTGTTTTATTGTCAGCAACTACAAAATCGAGAAGCTTGCCACTTATCCCTTTGCCTCTATATTGTTTTTCTGTATAAACGGCACAGATATTCGGTGTCAAGTCTTTCCTGTCATGAAAGTCATTTTCGATAACTCCCATTCCGGCAATGATTTTTTCTCCATCTAAACATAAATACCACTCTTGGACAGGATCTCCGTTTATTGCTGCTTCCATGCTCTTAAGATACGCTTCACGCGGTACACCCCATTTTTCATGAAACCAGTTTGCTGCCTCCTCTTTTATTGCAGGCTTTTGCGTAATTTTCACAATTATGTATTCGCTCATGATAAATCTCTAAATTAAATTTCCTTAGTATTCTTACGATCAACTTCGATTCGATGTCCGCTTTTAATCCAAGTAGCATATGCAGGAACAATAGCCAAATATCAATGGTCAAGCGCGCATTCATTTTCAAATCTTTTTAGCTTTGATTACTGCGAAAACACCCTCTCCCACACCACACTTAATTTCCTGAAGCTTATTTTCTAAAGAATAGACCGTCTGCCTTTTGTCGACAACCTCAAATCCACCGGCTCTTAATAATGAAACTATTTCTGTTGAAGTATGGAAATTAGCGTCCCGATAACTCTTATGCAGGTGTTTATTTTTCTCGTATAGTTGGCCGAGAGGTGTGGCTTTATCAAGGAAGGCAATAATAAATATACCATCAGATACAAGTATGCGTCGAACTTCAGAAAAGGCCTTGGAAACGTCATCTAGAAAACAATCGACTGTCACCATTAATGCGAATTCATAAGATCCGCTGTCAACAGGAACTTTTTCCGCTATTCCGTTAATTACATTAATGCCTTAATGCCTTTTTTCGCTGCTTCTGCAGCCATTTTACTAGATGGTTCCACACCATCTCGAACACCTAAACGAGAAGCGAAAATCCCGGTACCGACGCCAATTTCTATACCATTGCCGGACATGGGAATCAACTGCTTGATAGCGTTCACTTCTGAATCAAGCAATTTATCATTAGTTATGAACCATTCTTCATACTCTTCAACTTCCGTATCAAAAGGATTATTTTGCATCACTTTGTCCTCATCATATTAAAAACAATTTAGCTTGTGGTAAATATATTAAGCTAACAAAACTTTGCCGGTCACTTTTTCACTGCAAAATCGTGGGCTTCCTTCATCCAGTCCATAAGCTCCGTATCAATTTCATTTTGGTCCTGGACTATGACATGATGCGTCCATCGGTTCGGATATGGCTCTGTTGATTCAATAATACGTGGAGAATCTAAGCGGTAAGCCAGAACAAACGATACAATAATATAAATCTCTGGACGGTTTTTCATCCTACGGATCGGTAACCACACAAAAGCAAAGTTGTGTTTGTCGTAAAAAGCGATCTGTGATTTCTGAATTATTATTTGAGCGTCAGGATATTCCGCAAGGACTTTTTCTGCAAATAATTGATACAACGGTAGTGATTGCGGCATTCTTTCAAAAAACAAATCTTCATTATTTTGCATTTGCTTACCTCGCTTCAATAAATTCCGCTTTATATAGAGTTATTAAAACACGATTATAGCCATTTATATTCCTTCGGAATAGGAATTTTAAATCTCTCGCATAGTAACCTTACGTCATGAATATCATTTTCATCATGCTCATATCCCAAGTGAAATAAAACTTGATTTTCAGCATCTATACATTTCACAACTTTATCACCTATTTCCCCGATGCCACTAAACACGTTTGGTGGATACGTTTCTCCTTCAAAAACAAGGTATCCTTTTTCGTCGAATTCAAATATATGAAGATCTATTATCCGGCCTTTAGCGTCCTGCAAAACCGTGTGATCTGCAGTGGTATATGCTTCTATAACTTCAGCAAAGCCCTTTTCTTTTATTATTTCAATAAATTTCTTGCTATTGCTTTTATCCACAAACAAATCAATATCGTTGTGGCTCCTTGTTTCTTCTCCTAATAGAGCATCAACGCCCCAGCCACCATCTAGCCAAATGTCAATCCCATTTTCTTCGGCATATGAAATTATCTCAATGGCATCTTTTTTATTTACCATGCAACTTCTCCGTTCAAATTCTAATTGCCTGACCACTTGACTATCAAAAACCGCCTTAACGGACTTGTTCCGCGAAGCGAAAAAACGGAAAAGGGAAAGGACAATATAGAGTTTTTAATTCGTCAATTAGTTCTGGTAATTATCAGATTATTTTCGTTTGACTTCATAATTTCTAATAAAATACCATACATATAGCCCAATGGTGATTAAAGTCAGCACAAGACCCATTCCAGTACCTTTATTCTCTGGAAAATAGTAATTGATGGCAAAATGTGCAATGGTAATAAGAGTAATAGCAATGCCCATGATGATATAAGAAATTTTAGTGTCATGCTTTATTCGTTCAGTCTGCCTCCGCTGCTCCATCAGGTTCTCCTCAGCGTTATCTTTATAATTTTCCATTGTGAGTCTTTCGCCCGACAAGAGTTCGTTTACATTTATTTTCAAATAAGAGCAAAGCTCCAGCATAATCCCAGAATCCGGCATAGACTTTCCCGTTTCCCATTTGGAAACTGCCCTGTCGCTGATGCCAAGTTTCTCTGCTAAAGCCACTTGAGTCATGTCCTGTTCTTTTCTGCAAGAGGCTATAAATTTTCCAATTTTGATTTGATCCATATCGAGCATCTCCTTTCATGACCATAGCATAGTCCAATTTCTGAGTAGATAACACGAACCCATGGTTGAATTCAATCAATTCTACTACTGGTTGAGTCTGAATATAATGCGCCTTTCAAACTCTCGACATCAATACCACGCACTCCGTCGTAGCTTGCTGCCAATCAGCTTTCGCTCCGCTCGGCTTCTTGTGCTAGCTACGACATGAGCCGTAACACGACCATTCGCGGGGCTATGACATCTATCCTGACCACTTGACTGTCAAAAAGCGCTTTTATGGACTTGTTTCCTCAAACCGAAAAAGTACAGTCATTTGTGTTTCGTGTAGATCTGTATTCCAGTGATTTCTAACTTTGTAGTGTGATATCCTTTTTGAAGCAAATGATACGATTGGCTTCTTGAAAGCCGAATTTCATATGAAAAGCATAACTTTCTGCATTGCTAATTTCACAATCGCTGGCAAACTCAGTACAAGCATTTTCTTTAGACCACAGTTCACAGTGTTGGAGCAATTGCGTAGCAATACCCTTATTTCGATAATTCTCCATTACAAAAACACCTTCTAAATAGCCAACCGGACTACTGTCTGTACCTTCAACATAATCATGCCGAAGCTGGCATTGTGCAAACCCGACAGGAATATCATTATCAAAATACAAAAAAAACACAGCCTCGTTATCTAAAATCAATTCTTTTATTTCCTGCCTTAAGTCATCAAATTCATTATCCGGCCATAGAAGGATTGCTAATTGCGTTATTGTTTTCAAATCGGATATTATTGCTTTTCTTAACATAAGTTTTTCTCCCTATTTTTTAAAAATAAAACAGCTTATATTACAGCCTTGACATCAACACCACGCACTCAACGTGTGCCTTGTTGCTGTGATTCTGATGACCATTGAGTCTGGTACCCCCTTGGCGGGGGGCTTTATTCGATCCGACTAACTATCATTATCGTTTTCGTCTGCCCGCTTAATAACATTTGTAATTTGCTGTGAACAGTCAATGGCGTTCTTTTCTGTTATCACAGACTTACCAGTATCAGCTTCAATGTCTTTGCGTTCATTTCCCGCAATCCGTCCGCCAGATTTTGAATGGCTCAGCTTTTGGTGATGGAATGGACTGTCAACATCAATAATTGAAAAACACCATTTCTTGCCTGGTTATACTGTCATATCAATCACAGCATCCAGCGAATTAACGCCGATAGTTACTCCATAATATCCGGGGTCTATTACTGCACCCAATTTTATTGGAGTATTCCCTTCGTTTATTATTTTGGTTGTTTCAAGAAAAGATGCAAAAGAGCCTTTCATAATAGCAAAGCCAAGTCTTCCGGCCTTTTCATAAAATTCCATTGCGCGTTCAATTGAAGTAAAAACAGGGAGATAAGCGGTCTTATCCTGAGCTGGCAGAACAAACAATCGGCTCTCTCCGTCTTTATGGTCTCCAAAAGGTGTGGAATAAAAAACTTTCACTTTACCGAAAGAACTAAGAAAGGACTTGTCATCAAGCAAACCACTTTCATGCTTATCAAGCAAGGAAATCCCATCAATAATATCTGCATTGTTTTGCATGGATGCTTGCGGATCTTGCTTCTTATTGAATAAACCCATGGCACTTCTCCTTTTTATACTCTTTGAGGTATTGAAAACCAACTGTAGCCGCCATGCTTTCAGACTCCTTCCTTTTTGAAAGCAATTGATAACTTTCTTGCGATAAAGGAATTTTCTCCGCCTCATTTATAATAATCCGAATATTTTTTAACATATCAAGGAAAACATTTTCGAAATCAGCAATACCACGATTTCGATGTGGTTTGACCCCAAACGATGAAGTGTAAAAAATAACTGAATTCTATAGAAAGGAGACTCCCGCAATCAACAGCGAACGACAAAAAGCCATAGAGGACGCTGATCTTGTGCGCTAACAAAGGGAGAGCTAATGAAAAGAATAGCGGTTTTGGCGGTTCCTATTTTGGCAATGATGGTTGTGATCAGTGCTGAAGGAAACAGTATTTCCGTTCGTGGGCAATCGATTACGGATCCAGGGGATCAAGTTCCTCAGTAAAGACTCGCATTCGGTAAAGGTAGCTACCTTCCGACAATACGTAGAGCTTATGCTCGTATAGGTCAATATAAACAGGTGAATGCACCGGAATCCGGCTGGCCTCCATATTTTTGGAGGGCAGCTCATAATTGGTTTCTTTTTCAACCGATCCGACATATTCCAGACTTAGCCTGTCCTTCCATTGATTGAATTCATCCTCTGTGAACTGGCCCAGGTATCTGTCATAAATGAAGAGTTCCCCCTCAACGAGGTGTTCCCCCTTGTAGAAAACGAAGAGGTTCTGAATACCATCCGGATAACCGGTCGGCCCTCTTTCACCTGGTTGGGTGGTTGTACTTGCACTTGTACCGGATTGGTTTGTGCTGGGTCCGGATTCCGCAGACTCACGTGGTTGACAGGCAGATACAGCCAAAAGACAAATAAGCAGGAAGCAGGATACCTTTAAGAACCTGGTCATGAGGATCAACTCCCTTGCTTTCAGATTCAGCGCTGTCACCATACACAGTATTTCTGCTTTGGGAGAAAGTCCGTATTAATCAGGAGAAGCAGAACCTCGGTCTTTGCCTATCGATAGAGGTCATCATTGCTGGTTGAGGCTATTAATGTATTGCGAATACAAAAAATTGCCGTATTTTTCCAGATCAGTTTTTCTCCGCTTCTCACTGGTTACTGCGTAAATAGGGAAAACAATCATAAATAACAGTAAAAATATTGCACCAGCTATAAAATCAATGGAAAATAAAAGTACAATACCGAAAATGAGACCAGCGAACATGACAATGATTGTGAGAATCATGTTGTTTCTGAGTGATTTATCAGTCGCCGCTTTCTTCTGATTATATTCAGGAGATACTGCCAAAAATTCCTGTAATCCAAGATAGTTCATACAATTACCTCGATTTTTTATTTATTCTGACATAACAACTGCATACGGTCAACAATAGGTCTTCAACTTGTAAAATGATCTGTGATCTACAGTGCCCGTAGTTTGAGGAGGAATTCTGTCTCCGGCTGTTGAAAGCTCCCTTGTATGTAACTCATTCTTATATCTTGTATTTTCTGCTTTTTCTAAGATTTATTCAAAAGAAACTTCGCTTCCCCACGGGTATGGCTGTTTGCAGTTTTGCGGGAAAGCAACACGATCGTTTCCACGTGTGTGGTGTGTGGGAAAAGATCAAGAGGTTGGATATTTTGGATCTTCCAGTCGCTGCTCATGGCAGCCAGGTCGCGAGCCAGGGTAGCAGGATTACAGGAGACATATATCAGGCTATTGAGATGCTCTGCCTTGTTAAGCGCCTTTATCAGTTTGGGTTCCAGACCTCTTCGCGGAGGATCGACGATTGCAATCTTAACATTTTTGTCCAGATCATTTTGTATCCAGGTTTCCGCTTTGGCGGCAATGAAACGACAATTAGCGCAGTTATTTAGACGTGCATTGACATTAGCATCTGCAACTGCCTTTTCATTGACCTCAATGCCTATAACACTTTGTGCCAAATTGGCCAGCTGAAGGGCAATTGATCCGACACCGCAATAGATATCCAGGATCATCGTATGCTGATTATCCTCAATTATTTCTATGCTCTTTGACACATAGTCCCTTACAACAGAATAGAGTTTTGCGGCTTGTTCAGAATTTACCTGAAAGAATGAAACCGGTGACAGCACATAACTCTTTTCGTTAATGATATCCGTAATTTGTGGATTACCTGTTATGGTAATATTCTCTCTCCCGAAGATCACATTGCCGCGCTTTGGATTGAAATTGAGAGCAGTACCAGTAAGTGTATATCCGTCTTTTGCCAAAACATGTGCCAATTCTTGAAAATTCTGACGCCAGAGTTCAGCGAAACCCTCTCCTTTAGCTCTGGTTGTATTAAGGATCAAGGTTAAAGACACTTCCTTAGTTACCTCGGAACTGCGAACTACATAATTACGCAACAAACCCTTATGCTCTTCTTCCTTGTATGGCTGTATCCCTTCCCTGTGGATGAGAGAGCGAATAAAGGCTCGCAGGATCTCTTCTGTAGGGTGCTGAATCATGCAATGAGTTCCGTCGACAATGTCATGACTGAGACGGCGGAAGAAACCGATCTGAGGCATGTCCTTTGTACCCCCGACCGGCAGTATTGCCTTGTTGCGGTAATGCCACACGGTATTTGCTGCAATCATTGGCGAGAGCACTCCGGAGATATCCAGATTCCCAATCCGGCTTAGCTGTTCTTGTAAATTATTTTGCTTCCAACTGAGCTGCGCCTCATAAGAGAAATGCTGCAGTTGGCAGCCACCGCAATCGGGATAGTAGGGGCATGCAGGCGTTACACGCAAGGGAGAAGGTTCAATAGTCGTGGCAGAAGAGGCTATGGCAAAATTCTTCTTTGACTCGAGGGAGCTGACATCCACAAGTTCTCCGGGTAAAGCGCCTTCAACAAATATAACTAGACCATCTTCTGTCTCGCCTACGCCTTGTCCATATTGATTTAGATCTCTAATTCTAGTTATCATGTTTTCCATTATAGAATATATCCCTGAAGACGCGTCACTTTTCATAACAATCCACTGCAGGCAAGAGAAAAGACCCGCCCGTATTGTCTTTGAACTCTATAGATCATGTCAACAAATAATCGTCACTATTCATAACAATCCACTTCAGGCAAAAAGAAATGACTTATCGCGTATTGTCTTTGAACTCTCACTAACATGACAAAAGAGCGGCAATATAAGATGGAAAGATAGATGTACAAACATATAGCATTTTAAACTTATTTATCATAACGATTGTCAGCATAAATAATGATATCAATACGCTCTTTATTAAATAAATATACAGTCACGTGCCATATTCTGTTGCATATATATATAACAGCCCTAATTTTGTGCAAATAACAATTGAGGAGATAATAACGCTTTTATAGAATTACCTTGATTATGTATCAGAGGATAATATTATTTTAATCCCCGAAAATAAATCTTCCATTTAGATTATTTTGAGGCATATAAACTACCTGGACGACCAAGTTCAGGCTGAGAGTTTAAGTAGAAAGTTTATGTAGAAAGGTGAACGAATGTCTATGGAGTATCAGAAGATTCTAGCAAAGTATGCAGACACGCCAGGAGGGATGCTCGAAGCTTTCCATGCAATCCAGGAGGAACTCAGTTTTCTGCCGGAAGAAGCCATCATTGAAGCATCGAAAGTCTTTGGTCAGCCGGCCATAGAGGCATATGGTGTGGCAGGATTCTATTCGATGTTCTCTACTGAACCTCGAGGGGAAAACATCATTCGTATTTGCGAAAGCGCACCCTGTCATATTGCAGGGGCCTCTAGAGTTGTCGCCTCTTTGGAAAAGGAGCTGGGAATCAGTATGGGAGAGATTACCGCTGACGGTAAATTCTCTCTGGAATTCACACAATGCGTGGGTCAATGTCAGGCAACACCGGTTATAACAATTAATGGCAAGCCGTTTTATGATGTCAGTCCGGAAGCAATTCCCGACATCTTGGCTGAGTTTAGATAAGCCCTCATTAGAGAGCTTGGTGCTTACATTGATAGTCTTACATCCAATTTTGAACAATATTTATGCCTGATTTATCAGGAAAGGAGAATAAAAATGGCTGAAGAAATGCGCATTGTTCTGCGTAATTATGGGAAAATAGATCCTTTTAAATTAGACGATTATCTGGCCGTGGGTGGTTACGATTCGTTGAAGGCCGCCCGTGAAATGGATAGATTTGAGCTCATCGAAGAGGTAAGAGCAGCAAATCTTAGAGGTCGTGGCGGTGCCGGTTTTAATTGCGGGGCCAAATGGAGTTTCGCTTATCAGACCGAAGCCGATCAGAAATATGTTGTTTGCAACGCTGATGAAGGTGAACCCGGAACCTATAAGGATCGCTTAATCATGGAGGGCGATCCACATTCACTCCTGGAGGGAATGGCAATCTGCGGTTATGCAATCGGGGCGAATAAGGGATATATATATTGCCGAGGAGAGTATCCTCAAGCTGTCAATATCCTTAAGCAAGCTATCGCACAGGCAGAAGAGCAGGGTCTGCTGGAAGATTTTTCCATCGAGGTCCGTCAAGGAGCCGGTGCCTATGTCTGCGGCGAAGAAACTGCTTTGATTGAATCACTTGAAGGCAAGCGGGGTGAGCCTCGCATTAAGCCTCCTTATCCTCCGATCAGCGGTCTATGGGGCAAGCCAACCATAGTTAATAACGTTGAGACCTTTGCCAATATTCCTGCAATCCTGGAAAACGGCGCTGCCTGGTTTGCCAACATTGGAACTCCGTTCTATCCCGGAACAAAAATCGTCACTTTGACTGGTGACGTGGTCAACAAAACCTTCTTTGAAGTACCCACAGACACCACTATCCGAGAGATTATTTATGATTTTGGAGGCGGCATTAAAGATGGCAAGGAATTCAAAGCGGTTCAAATAGGCGGTACTTCGGGAGCATTTATTCCGGCTGCAAATCTAGACTCGATAATAGGCTTTGATCACCTGGTCTCTATTGGTGCCTGTCTGGGATCAGGAGCTGTTTTTGTCTTGGACGAAACACGTGATTTGGTTGATATTGCAGTACAGATCGCAAAGTTTTTCAGCCACGAATCCTGTGGTAAATGCTCTCCTTGCAGGGAGGGTACGGTGCGTCTGCAAGATCTGCTTGACAAGATAAACAACAACCAGGGTGTCGCCGCAGATCTGCCCCTGCTGAATAAGCTGGGCAAAGTAATGTCCTATTCCTGCTTCTGCGGTCTGGGTCAAGCCGCCCCTATTCCAATGCTGACCACACTTGAGCATTTCCCTGCCGATTACATGGCCAAGATAGGGTAGAAAGGAAAGCAAACACATGACAAATTTAACTATTGACGGAATCAAAATATCCGTTCCTGAAAATACAACTATCATGAAAGCCGCTGAAATGGCCGGCATTAACATTCCTACTCTATGTTATCACCCTGATCAGGTGGTGAAGGCCAACTGTAGAGTATGCGTATGTGAAGTTGAAGGCGATAAACTCTTACCGGCAGCCTGTTCTCAGTCTGTCCATGAAGGAATGATAGTGAGCACCAGCTCGCCCAAAGTAATCGAGGCCAGAAAGACCGTTCTCGAATTAATTCTGGCAAATCATCCACAAGATTGCCTAACCTGCATCCGCAATGAAAACTGCGAACTGCAAAGTCTGGCTGCAGAATACATGATCCGGGACAATCCCTTTGGCAACAGAATCAGAGGTCTGAAGAAGGATCTATCTACACCTTCTCTCTTCCGTGATCCTGACAAGTGCATCCTGTGTAATCGCTGTATCGAAGTTTGTTCGGTTACTCAGACAGTTAATGCACTGGGAGTTGAAAAGCGTGGAAATGAAGCGCTGGTAGTTCCTTCCATGGGCAAGGACCTCAGTGAAAGCCCTTGCATTATGTGCGGGCAATGTATTCATGCCTGCCCGGTTGGAGCAATTGGTGAGGTCGAAGATATCGACAAGCTGCTTGCGGCTATCGCAGATCCGGAAACCATTGTTGTTACACAGATTGCGCCTGCAGTGCGTTTGGCCCTGGGTGAAGAAATCGGTATGCCGACCGGAGCTCTCCCTATGGAGGTATTCGTAGCCGGTCTGAAACACATCGGCTTTGACCATGTATTGCACACTAACTTTACCGCCGACTTGACCATCATGGAGGAGGGGAACGAGTTGCTGAGCAGGCTTACTACGGGCGGTACAGTACCCATGTTCACTTCATGCAGCCCCGGCTGGATAAACTTCTGTGAGACTTTTTACCCGGATCTGCTGGATAATTTATCTTCCTGTAAATCTCCTCAGCAGATGTTCGGAGCTCTGGTGAAGACCTACTGGGCAGAGAGAATGAATATCCCGGCAAAGAAAATCTTCTCAGTTTCTATCATGCCTTGCGTTGCTAAGAAATATGAATGTGCCCGACCTGAGATGAACTCCAGCGGTTATCAGGATGTTGACATTGTTCTGACCACACGCGAAATCGGACGTCTGTTCCGCCTGAGCGGGATAGATTTCTCTAGACTGGCTCCTGCTGAGTTCTCACCCTGGATGGGCGAGTATTCCGGTGCTGCTGTAATTTTTGGAGCTACCGGTGGCGTCATGGAAGCAGCTCTGCGTACAGTTTATGAAGTAGTGACTGAAGAAACTCTCGAAGACGTAAACTTCACCGCTGTGCGTGGCTTTGAAGGCATCAAAGAAGCGGAAGTGGATCTTAAGGGAACTAAGGTGAAAGTAGCAATCGCCCATGGTCTTGGCAATGCCAGAAAACTAATGGATCAAGCCCGGGCGGGAGAATCTCCTTATCACTTCATTGAGATTATGGCTTGTCCCGGTGGCTGCGTAGGTGGCGGCGGTCAGCCAATTACCAAGGCAAATAAAAAACGCCTGGAGCGCCTGGATGCTATCTATATTGAAGATGAGTGCATGCCAATAAGGAAATCGCATGAGAACGAAGAAATAAAGGCTATCTATGCAGACTTCCTGAAAGAGCCTTTGGGACACAAATCACACGAATTACTGCACACACATTATCGGGATAAAGGTCAAAAATTCTATTAATTGT
>DUPE01000186.1 GCA_012838475.1 Clostridiaceae bacterium | reverse complement strand
ATTGAGGAGAGCCTTCCATAACCCCAAATAAATCAAGTCTTTCCACATTCTTATAAGAACAAGAAATAAAAAAGAAAAAGGCTATAAGTAATAGAAAATATTTTACCATGGATTTACCATAAATGTATGCCTATAATGTAATGGCCGTTCCCCAGCTAAACGCAAACCGAGTATTTTATGAATACGCTGCATAAAATCAATATAAGTTTTTAGCAGAAAGGCGTCGCAATATAAACCAACTTTACCTAATATAAAACCATCTTTTTAATGAATATCAGCACCAAAGATGAGGACGCGAGGAGATATTTTCCAAAATGGACTACGGACGGGGCACCCAAGGCGATTCGCACAGACAATGAAAGCGTATTCACATCAAAACTATTTCGATTAGGTCTTTGGATGCTCGGAATTAGACATCAACGGACACAAATTCATTCTCCATGGCAAAATGGTCGTATCGAACGATTTTTTGGAACCTTCAAAAGCTATTCGGACAAAGTGATTTTTAATGCAAAAAAGATTCAATTTGCACTAGATGAATTTCAATATTGGTACAACGCAGTAAGGCCTCACAGACACCTGAACGGACTCACTCCTAACGAACAATGGGAAGAGATTAACCCCTATAGGAAGAATCCAAGACAAGTAAAGAAGGTAAGTTTTTGGAATGGACTATTGACAGGATATTTGCTGAATTACAAGTAAAGTAACCTCACTCCAATGGGAATGCTGTACAATGTCCGCCATTTTTTTGATTTCACCCAATGAAAAACCAATTTTTTTAGAGAATATCAGCACCAAAAATGATGCTGCGAAGAGATGCTTTCCAAAAAGGACAACGGACGGGGCACCAGGCGCAGACGATTCTTGTTTTCTTGCATCTTTGACGTCTCAGTCCTTAAGGCAGCGGACGCTAAATCCGTAGTCCTTCCCCACCCACGGGTCACCACCTGCGCCCTTACCGCCAGCGCCGGAAAACACATTGTCATAGTAGTAATAGAAAGTGTTATAAAAGGCTGCACAGCAACTGGCAGAGTCAGCGGTCCAGAAGCCGGCGTAGTCCTCCACGGCATGGAAGTCGCCATACTTATTGCGGTATCCGCCGGGAAGGATGGAAAAGCCATGGCCATCCGTGCCATTGCCGTTCTTCGTCCAGCCCTCCTTTGATTTCAGTCTCAAAGCAGCGACCTTTTTCCCGCCGACGGACGCATATAACGCGTTCCATTCGGTTGTATCGGGCAGATGCCAGCCCTCGGGACAGGCGTTCTGTGCCGCCGTCCAATTATACAGGACGCCATACTTTCGAAATTCATTCGTCGCCCTTGCGGCCTCCACGTCGGAGCCATCATAACCGTACACGAAATATTCAGGATCGTCAAATGACTCATCGGCATCCACCCGGGGCAGGTACCTCAGATTTTCGCCCATCCAGACCTGGTCCCCGATCAGCACGGTCTCATAGGTGGCTCCGTCGCGGGCATCCCTGAGTTCCGCACAAGGGGAAGCGGCGGCGAATGCCGCCAGCGCACAGAAAAAAATGGTCTTACTTTTCTTCAACATAAGGAACGTTGCTGTCATGTTCATTTTTGTACAATTTCTCGCTATAGAAATAAATCGTATCCTGGATATCCTGGGAATAGATGGACTCAGCCCTGTCCCATTCAAAGTCCCAATATGTTCTAGTTACGTACGAATTTAGGTCGGAACCTATAAAAACCTGAGTCAGAAGTACGGTCTCTTGATACTCGTCCATATCTATGAATTTTTCACCGACGAATATCCTGTTCCCTGTCCTGTCATTCTTAAGGAAAATCTTTACATGAATTTTTCCTCGTAATGGATATGCGCACTGAGCATAATCATTACCAACTAAAACATTGCAATAAGATTCCACATATTCCTTACATCTCTCTTCGAGATTCTTTCCCATATAGCAGTCATATGTAGAATAGCCTATGTGCATTTGGGAATTATCAAAATAATAGACTAAAGAATATTCTTTAAATAATGGTTTCCCTTCTACAAATCCAATAATATCAAATCGTTCCACATTCTTATAAGAACAAGCCGCAAGAAGGAAAACGACTATCAGAAAGAAGATGTTCTTTACCATATATTCACCGAAAAGTTGTGGCGGTATTGCCAAGGAATGAGGTTGTTCGGAGCCCCGCCCTTGTAAGCCGGATTTATGGTATGAGTCGCTCCGGTGCAGAGGCCTTCTTCAAGATACCCATGGTTCTTCAGAGCTGCCGTTCTAGGCGTGCTTGCGTTTACGCCGCTAGCGTATCTTGTCGTAACCAGAGTGAGACGATCTGGGTGTTTTTTATAAGCTTTGGAACCATACTCCATGACCCCTCCACTATTGTTTTCGATAACTTCACCGTCAAAATCACTGCCCCTCACATGACTAAGAGGCCCGCCACCCGATAAAATGGCAATCGCAGCGCTCAAAAGATCTGTAGCAAAAGAGCCCGAGACTGCTCCAGGATGATTTCTCATATAAGCCACGGCTTCGTCTTCGCGCATAATCATCGAGCCATCACCATAATCTAAAGTGCCACCTAAATAATCATATCCCAAAGAAACTACTGAAGTCATCATAGAAGTTCCAGCTCCATAAGCTAAGCCCATCAACCCCGCTTTTCCTATGTCTTTATGTTCTAT
>DUPE01000023.1 GCA_012838475.1 Clostridiaceae bacterium | reverse complement strand
AGGGAAACTGCCCTTCTCCGCTGCGCTGCTCCTGACTGGATGAAGGTGGGTGTCACCGTTGAGCATCCTGTTGAGGATTGGAAAAGCATTTTTCCGTTTTTTGCCGCAGGTGCAGATTTTATCGTTTCCTCTGTTCCCGGTTTTCCGGGCTTCAAAGGGTTTTCCTGAATATTTGTTTTGGGAAAAAGCGGTTATGTGGATCATTCCGGGCTAGTAATCGGAAAAACTGAAGTTTTTCTCCGCCCCTTTCTCACACCAATGAAGAGGCGAAGGAGTTCCTTTCTTCTTTTTTTGTACAAATAATCTTCGAGATACGCAGATATCGCATCTCGAAGATTTTCTGTCCGAAAATCCCCAAAGGGGACTCCTCTACTTCAATTATGGGGTGATCAGCTGCAGCTATCTCCCTTCTTCCCGTGACGGATACTCTAACGACAAAAGAAACCGGCACAGCCTCAGTTGTGCGGGGCCCTCCAGGATCACCCTTCAGGCCGGCTGGTCGCCTCGGTGAATATCCTTCCGGAACTCCTAAAACTCTATTGCTCTCCCCTCTTCAGCTGACCAATATGCAGCGTAAATTATCCGTATCGTCTCGGCAGCGAGGTCGATGCCTGAAAGGGGCTGCCTGTTCTGCATGGCGCTTTCTACAAAGTCCTGCAATTCGCCGGTGTAACCCCTGAGTATTTCATCAGCCACAAAGACATGCTGCCACCCTACTGAGGTGGGAAGCATTTCCGCCAGAACTGTTTTTTCCAGTCCTTTTTCATCCAGGAAATAGGTGTCCATGTTTCCCGGAGGTGTCAATCTGCATATCAGGGAGGCATCGTGGGCATAAATTTCAATAAAATTATTTGTCCCTCCGAGCACCGTATCGGCTGCAACAATGAGTGCCTTGGTTCCGTCTGAAAAGGTCAGTGTCAGGGTGGCTACATCTTCCACATCGTACGGATTTGCCCTGATGCAGTTTCTTTCGGACTCTCCGAGAACAGAAGTAGCGACACCGGTGTCGCAGCAGACCTTCCGGACCTTGATTTCCTCACCTCTCGCCCGGGCTTCCACCTGTTTCAGCCAGAGGACCCCCGACAGCGGATGAGACCCGACCCTGATGAGGGAACCTCCCCCTGTCCTGTCCCAACGGCCTGCGACAGGTGAACTTGACCCCGCCAAAGATTCCTCTCCTTTCATGAAGAGGATCCTGCTTTTTTTATTCTCCAATATTTCGGCTGCTTTCCTTACCGTAGGAGCATACACGTAATTCTCGGCATACATGAACTGCCTGCCGCTTGCCTTCACTGCATTGAGGAGTTCATCCACCTCTTCTGACACCTTTTCGTACATTTTTCTCTTGGAAACCGCACTGCCGATGGGTAAAGGATCACCTTCCGCACCGAAGTATCCCGTGAGAGGTTTCTCACATATAACGTGTTTTCCGGCTGAAAGGGCGTCTTTTATCATTTGTGCGTGGAGATCTGGCGGTGTGCAGATATCGATCAGGTCGATCTCTTTATCCTCCAAAAGTACACGAAAATCCCGGCAGGTTCCCTCGATTCCATGGGAAGACGCCATTTTTTCCGCTCTTACGGTATCCACATCGCAAATCATCTTCAGGCGAACAGATGCCCCGTGAACCTTCCTGTACCCGCTGCAGTGCAGATGTGACGCATAGCCGGCTCCCACAAGAGCTACAGTGACAGTGTCCATATTCAGCCTCCCGCATTTCAAGATCATTCGAAGAGAAGATCAGTCTTTCGTGTGCGTCTCCGTCCTTTATCGATACCAATAAGCTGAAGAAGCCCGGGCCTGGAGAGCCCGGGCTTCTCAATAAGGAGATACGAACTATTTTGCCGCTTCTTCGGCAGACTTCAGCACTTCGTCAACAACAGCGTCTCCCACATTTTTACGGATCAATTTTACGGTTTCCGCTGCGGCCTTTTTCAATTCAGCCTGAAGAGCAGGATCCGGATCCATGACGGTCATTCCGACTTCCTTGAGGGAGGCCAGCATTGCGTCATTCTTGCTCTTTGCAAGATCGAAGAGATATTCCGCCGCCTCCTTCATGCTTTCGGTAATGATTGCCTTGTATTCATCGGGCATGCTTTCATAGATGCCCTTGTTGATGTTGATGCTCAGAATAAACGCTATGTGATGGGTATTAACGAGGTATTTCTGGACTTCGTAAAACTTGCTCGACCACATGATTTCATACGGGTTTTCCTGGGCATCAACGGTTCCCTGCTGCAGAGCTACGTAGAGTTCCGCAAAGCTCAGCGGAGTCGGGTTGGCCCCGAGGGCT
>DUPE01000067.1 GCA_012838475.1 Clostridiaceae bacterium | reverse complement strand
TTCTTTTTTACGTCTTAATAAAGCAATTTTTGATGCCTCGCATTGTGTCGAATGCACAAAGTCCAATTCATTGTTTTGCGCACGCATGCAGCGTACCTGACGGCAATCATCAATTGGCTTCATTATCTGGCGTGTCTCGCGGCACTGCTGTTGAGCAAACTCACAGCGACCGGCGAAGCGGCAACTGTTGATGGCATAGTAATCGTCGGGAACAACACCCGGAATTGCCATAAGTTCTCTGTCCCTATCATCCTCAATGCTGGGGACTGTGTCCAGTAAGGCACGGGTATACGGATGACCAGGCGCTTCAAACATTGTAAACACGTCTGTATTCTCAACAATTTCGCCTGCATACATGACCAGAACACGGTCAGCCATCTGTGCAATCAAGCCGATATCATGAGTAATCAGCATGACCGACATATCTCTTTCCAGTGAAAGCTCGCGCAAAAGATGCATGATCTGGGCTTGTATTGTGACATCGAGTGAGCTGGTTGCTTCATCCGCTATGATCAGTGAGGGCTCACTGGCCAGAGCTATAGCGATCATCACGCGCTGTCTCATGCCTCCGGAGAGAGTATGAGCGTACTGACCCAGCATTGTTTTCGGGTTGGGCAGACCGACGCGGACAAGAAGATCTGCCGCTAATTTAGTCGCCTTCGCCTTGGAAATATCTTGATGAGCTCTGATTGCTTCGATAATTTGATTGCCGATGGTAAGAACCGGATTGAGGCTGGTAAGCGCATCCTGAAAGATCATCGCCAGGTGCTTGCCACGGATATTGTCGAGCTGCTCGGATGTCATTGCCAGCAGATTTTGACCCTGAAACCAGGCCTCGCCGGCGGTTACCCGTCCACTATTGGACAACAGCCCCATCAAGGATAGAGCAGTTATGCTCTTACCGCTGCCGGACTCGCCGACAACGCCCAGAACCTCGCCGCGCCTGATATCAAAATCTACATCGCGCAGAAAGACACGATCACCTTGATCCGTCTTAAAGGTGATTTCCAAACCGCGAACCGACAGGATGACATCAGGATCTTCTATATTTGTCATTGTTTCACTTGACCCTCAATTTTCTTCATTCCATAATAATAACACAGAGATTTGACTACTCTATAAACCAGTCACATTTCATAATTACCAACGTATTTCGTAACTATCTATTGTGCCCTTGATAGCGCTTACTTGGTGCCATTAGTAATATATCTGCTCTTGGTTACGGAAACAGTTATAATATTGAAATAGAATTTATTCATAGAGTATTAATGCGTAGGAGGCATATCTTTACACATGAATGCAAAACAAAGAAGAATCGTTAGAATCGTATGTATAGTAATCGCAGTAGTTATGGTGGGATCTCTTTTCTTGTCGCTGGTATCTTGCGGCGATCAGGAAGAGACTGATCCGGAGACCGATACTGATAATATCGTAAACATCGGCGTAACCAATGTAATCGGCTCGCTTAACCCGCTCTTGCTCGATGCAACAGAGGTCAACAAATATGCCATCAGTTTGGGGTTCTTGCCGCTGGTTGACTTGAATAAGGATCTAGAATTTGTTCCCCAGATTGCTTCGGAGATTACGACTGAAGACAACCTGACTTTTACAATCAAGGTCAACTCCGAGATCAAATGGTCAGACGGTGAGGCCATAACCGCAGACGATGTAATCTTCACACTGCTCAAGCTGACCAGCGAAGGTATCGGCAATGTCTCAATGGGACTATATAGCATTTTTGACGGCTGGAATGAGAGCGGCTATTTGCCGGATGATGCCACCCTGGAGAGTGCGCCCGGTTTGAATAAGATAGATGACATGACCTTATCGCTGACTGCAAGTGTACCCATGCCTCTAACCTCCTTTCTCAACACTTATGCCCGCTACCTGCATGTCATCCCGGAGCATAAATTAGGAGATATGGAAATCAGTGATCTCAAAGTTACTGACTGGTTCAATACTCCGGAAGTAATCTCCGGCGCTTACAGATGTTATGAGGTTAATTTTGATCACTTTGCTTCTTACGAGGCTAATCCCGACTACTATCTGGGGGCACCTCAGATTGAGAAGCTCAATATAAAAGTTGTTCAGGGCAATCAGCTTCTGCCCGCTTTAAGAACTGGCGAGGTTGACTTCATCCAGCCAACCATGGCGTCCATACCTGATGAGGATCACGAGGGCATCACGGCACTGGATAATGTCGAGCCGGTCTATGCCGCCCCCGTTACCAATCAACTTCTCTTCGTCAACACTGAGACTATTCCCGATGTCAGAGTTCGGCAGGCAATCAATAAAGCAATCAACCGCCCACAGATTCTCGATGGCTTCCTTAATGGCAATGGAGAAATAATCGATGGCTTCATTACATCTTATTCGCCTTTTTATGACGAGAGTGTAATCCCCGTGGCTTATGACCCGGACGAAGCCGAAGCCTTGCTGGAAGCGGCTGAATGGACTCAAGACAATCCACTGGCATTCAAGATTAATTCCGGTGATCCTACCTTTGTCAAAGCCGCAAATGTCGTAGTTGAGCAGCTAAGAGAGGTCGGCATCGAGGCGAGCGTCACCACGCTGGATATCAATTCTCT
>DUPE01000152.1 GCA_012838475.1 Clostridiaceae bacterium | reverse complement strand
GGCATCTTGATCACTGTCTGCGGATACTATGTCGCTGCTTGAGGCTGCTTTATCTTTGTCTGCGGATGCTTGATCATCGCTTTGAGAAGGCTTTTCTTCGCTGCGGATATCCTTTGTCTTACGTACAGGAGACTTTCTCCCGCGCTTATCTACCGCTTTAACCCCAGTATCATTTGCAGAAACTTCAGGCTCTGCCTCTGAGGCAATATCCGAGACAGCATCCGAAGCAGCAGGATATTCAGATTTGGCTTTTGGGGCAGCTCCTTTTTTTGCCGCCTGCTTCTGTGGAATCTCGGACTCAGACTCCTTCTCTGCAGGCCCTTGCCCTAATTTATCCTCTTCATGCAGAAGAAAGTCCAGCAGTTGTTTTTTCGTCATTTTTCTGGCTTCAGTGGAAGTTAAAAGACCTGCTACCTGAGCGATTACGGTAAGATCAGCTTTCGTCTTACCATGCAAATTTAGTTGAGACATGTACGGTTCTCCTCGAATTAGTCGGCATTCGCCGAATAAGTAATTAGGGGTTTGCCTTGTGCCAGAACAAAGCGCAATAGTAGAAAATTCAATCCAATTTATTCAAGTATTCTCTGGCAGATTGGGAATCTAAAGATGTATTAAGTATAAATGTTGTGATAAGAAGCGTCAACTATTTCAATTGGCTATAGTTGATGGTCGTTTATCCGTGTTATTTTATCTATCTTATTGCAGTCTTTGGCTAAATAATATGACTTATTCACCTCGAGACTGTAATTATCATTATTGCCTAGATTGCTCCAAAATATTGCTCCGCATAAGCCTGACTGCAGATCGGCTTAATTTGCCAAATCACCGAATTTCTCCATAATGCCCAAAGCAAGACCTGTTCCAATCGCGACACAAGATTCAGCATCTTCCGCTACCAGCACCTCAATGCCAATTTTTGCAGCCAGCATTAGGTCTAATCCGTACAACAGAGTTCCTCCCCCTGTCATAACCAGGCCGCGCTGGCTTATATCAGCCATCAGCTCAGGCGGGGTGCGTTCTAGGACAGAATGTACCGCCTCAAAGATCTGGCTCACAGGTTCCTCTAGCGCTTCCAGCATTTCGGTTGAGTTAAGAGCCAAGGTGGCAGGCATTCCGGTCACCAGGTTGCGCCCTCTCACTTCCATATTCAGTTCTTCTTCACGGGGATAGGCACAACCAATATTTATTTTCAGTTCTTCGGCAGTTTGCTCTCCGATCAGAACATTATACTTTCTGCGCACATATTTGATGATGGCGTCATCAAACTTATCGCCGGCAATCTTGATAGAGCAGGAGACTACCGGCTGGCATAGCGAAATAACAGCGATATCGGTAGTACCGCCTCCGATATCCACAACCATACTGCCGCTGGCTTGCGTAATGTCAATACCTGCCCCGATTGCAGCTGCTACGGGTTCGCGTATAAGATACACATCCTTAGCACCGGCATTACGGCAGGCGTCCTCCACCGCTCTCGTCTCTACTTGAGTTATGACACTGGGAACGCAGACAACGATCGTGGGCTTAAAGTATCGTGCCAGAAAACCTGTATTCACTCGGCTAATGAAGCTCTTAAGCATTACCTCAGTAACCTGAAAATCGGAAATCACGCCATCGCGCAAAGGGCGAACAGCTTGAACGATATCCGGAGTGCGGCCCAGCATGAGGCTGGCACTTTCCCCCACGGCCAGAACTTTGCCTGTTTTGCTGTGCAAAGCCACTACTGCAGGTTCGCGCAAAACAATTCCTTTACCAACAACGTAAATTATTACTGTGGCTGTTCCGAGATCTATCCCGATATTTAAACCTAATCCCATTCGTAATTCCTGCTGTCTATAAAATCACATATCAACAGATATGTGAAAAGAGTCCTTTGTTTCTTCATGTTATGACGAGATTGTCAACGTTATGGCTGACACTGTACGCAAAATCTGGTTGCTCTACGGCTGTAATGATACAATAGTTTATCAGCCTAGGCAAGAACTGTCACACAAAATAATACTTGTTTACAGTCTTTTTTGTCGACTACAAGTCATAATTCTATCTTACGCAGAATAATTATGTCAGCGAGGTTTTGCACATGCTTCTTAAACTAATTGCCGCCATTGCTATGTTGATAGATCACATCGGCTATTATTTTTTTCGCTGGCTTCCGGGTGATCTGTATTTCACCTTTCGTGCCATAGGCAGAATGGCCTTTCCCATATTCGCTTTTTTTATCGCCCTGGGCTATCAGCGCACCGGTCATCTGGGACGATATTTCCTGCGGCTGCTCAGCTTCGCAGTAATCAGTGAGGTCATTATTCGCTGGGGCAACGGTCTGGCTGCGGTACATACATCCGGCACAAATATTCTCTTCACATTTGCAGCAGCGCTGGGTTTCATCTCGGGGTGGACCCTGCTGACAAATAGCTGGCGCGAAAGAGTCGCCAGGCTGGAGCTTTTGACCAATACCGGCGGCAAAAACAAAGATCAGATTTTTTATCAGATCAAGTTCACCCCCGGAGATGTCTCTTTACACCCGATTTGGGGCATGTTACTGGGCATTGCAGCCATGATTATCTCCTTAGTGGTCGTGGTATATCTTAAATCTGATTACGGCGTTTACGGTGTCTTGACGGTATTTACCTTCCACTTGATCTTGACAAGGAATAAAGATGAGGCGGATCTGACTGTCCTTATGAGCAAATCACTGACAGCAATAGTGATTCTCAACATTGGAACTCTGATAACGTATCACTATATCTTAGGCATGCCGGAAGGCTTCAGCTATCTCCAATTGCTGTCCGTCCTGTCGGTTTTCATTATTTTCAGCGCCAAGCCCGGCAAACAAGCACTCTACGGCAGTAAGCCCGCAGCTTGGAAGCGCTACTCTTTGTACGTCTTCTATCCGTCCCATATTTTTATTTTATGTCTGATTGTCTATTTGATTCGCTGATTCGGTGATTCGCAGGTTTGCAGATTCGCTGATTTATAGATTCGCAGATTCGCAGATTCGCAGATTCGCAGATTCGCAGATTTGCTGATTCGGTGATTCGGTGATTTGCTGATTTACAGATTTACAGATTTACAAATTTTCGCAATCCTCGGCGAATTTTCAAATTATTGCGAAGGCGCATAACTTGCAGTCAAACCTCCTCATTGTCAGGAAGTCCCTGACACAGCCGAGCAGAGACTTGATACTATCGATTTTGTCTAAACTACAGCACGTCCACTTCGCATAGCTAGAAACGCAAATCCTATGTATTCTCTAATCGTCTAATCAGCGAGCGATGCCTTACTCGCCTTCAGATTGTCTCTGGCGGTGGCAAGCATGAGCTTAATGCGATTCTCCTGATTCACCTTGGTTGCGCTGGGATCATAATCTATCGCCACTATATTGATGTCAGGATTTCGTGACTTAATCGGGCGCATCATACCCTTCCCTACGATTTGATTGGGCAGGCAGCCAAAGGGCTGAACACAAACGATATTGTTCACGCCGCTGTCAGCAAGCTCCAGCATTTCTGCCGGCAGTAGCCAGCCTTCGCCCATCTTGACACCGAAACTGATGTACTCATCATTCAGGTAGACAACATGCTCAAAAGGTGCAGGCGGCTTAAAGCTTCCCTCTTCTTCAATTGCCGCGATAATCTCTCGCTTTTTGTTGCAAAGGAAGCGGTAAGCGATCTTGTTCAAGAACCCTTTCACGAAGCCGCGGCCGTAAAGTTTATAATCGGCCACACCGTTATAGATACAATAGATAAAGAAGTCCAAGAGTCCCGGGACTACAACTTCAGCGCCTTCATCAAGAAGAAACTGCTCCAAATTGTTATTGCCCAGGGGTGAGAATTTGACATAAATCTCGCCCACAATACCCACCTTGACTATATCCTTCTTTACCTTGGGGATAGCGGCGAAATCATCGACAATTCTGCGGTAGTTTTTCTTGCGGCTGCGAGACATCTTTATTGCCCCCTCGCTTCCCAAAGCCTGTCCCAGATCTTCTATCCAGCTATGCTGCAAAGCCACGGCGTCGCCGGGATTGACTTCATATGGTTTAGTCTGATTGACAAGATCATACAGCAGATCGCCGTAGAGGATAGCATCAAAGAGCCCCAGATATTGCCTTAAATTCAGGCTAAAACCGGGATGTTCCTCCAGATCGGAAAGGCTCAGAGAGATGACCGGCACAAAATCAAGGTCCGCCTTTATCAAGGCTTTGCGCAAAAGAGAGATATAGTTGGAAGCCCTGCAGCCCCCTCCAGTCTGAAAGTAGATCAAGGCGGTTTTGTGCGGATCATAATTCCCGGACCGCAAAGCATGTAAAAACTGTCCTATGACCAGAAGAGCAGGATAACAGGTATCGTTGTGGACATAACGCAATCCCAGATCTATTATCTCGCTGCCCTGACTGGTAAGTAACTCAACCGTATAACCTTGAGTGCGCATATAGGCTATGATGAGCTCGAAATGCCCATTAAGCATGGAAGGAACCAGGATTGTGTAATCCTTTTTCAT